>DATIKY010000230.1:0-2996 GCA_035476995.1 Sedimentisphaerales bacterium
TCAACAACCGCCCCGACCGCGTCGAGCCGCGGGCGGTGAAGAGACGACCCAAGAAACAGGTGTATCTGACCGAGCCTCGATCTGTCGCCAAAGCACGCCTGCTCAATACGACATAGCTCTTATGGAAGTGCCATTCGGGACTGTCCCTTGGGGCCCCATCACTGATCGCTGTGCTTGGACTGGGCACGCCGACTTGGCGGTTGCGTCGAATGACCGCATGGCCACGCCACATAGGCCCCCGGCAGTTCGCGCTACCTCTCCCTCATCAAGAAAGATTGGGACCTCTTGCACAAGGCCCCTGACGTTGCGGCTGTCAGCCCAACGCGCGAACCACCGCCTTGGGGTCCTTCTCGAAGATGCGGAGAAGGGCCTTGGCCGGGCCTCTCGGGTGTCTGCGGCCTTGCTCCCAGTTCTGGAGCGTTCCCTTGCTGACCCCGATCATGCGGGCAAACTGGGCCTGCGAGACATCCACGGATTCCCTGAGCCTGCGGATGTCGGTCGAGCGGTAGGTGAAGACCCGCGAGGGTTTCACCTTCCCTCTTCGGATTCTACCGGCTTCTTTGATGCTATCGCTAAGGTCCTTGAACAGTTCCGAACTCATGACAATTCCTCTTTCACCAGCTTCTTCAAAGCTGCAACCTCTTTCGCTGTCAGATCGCTCTTGCTGCCCTTGGCATAGGCGGCCAGCATGAAGATCCAGTCGTCCGGGGCCACGTAGTAGTAAATCACCCGTATGCCGCCGCTCTTGCCCCGACCTTCGACGCGACAGCGGAGCTTCCGCAACCCCCCGCTGCCCGGAATAACTGCCCCGGCCAGCGGACTTCTCACCAGCCGCTCCTGAAGCTCCTTGTACTCGTCATCCTTCAGGAGGTCCCTGATCTGCCGCGTGAAGACGCTGGTTTCGACAATTTCCATACATATAGATTATACGTCATTGGCGTACAGATGCTACAGCAATTCTCTCGAAAGACGGAAAAAAGAGAGCGTGAGCAGACTTCTCCGGGGGCCCGGGGGACAATCCCTATTCAGCCCTCGCTTGCCGGCCCGATGATGAGTCGGTTCCGTCCGACTGGCGGCAGCCCAGGTCCCTCCAGGGACTGTCCGGACTGGCGGCGCCGATGCAGGGAGAAAGCGCGTCGAGACGGAAATCGCCGTGTTCGGGATCGACGAACCGCGGGTCGGCGCTGATGTTGCCGTTGCCGGCCCATTCGGCTGCGACGATGTCGCAGTAGCTGATGTGGATGTCGGACTGGACATAAGGCGACTGAACGTACACAGGCGCCGTAGCGTCCACGATCGAGTTGGTCACGTAGAAGAGGATTCTGCCCGTCTTCACGCCGGACTTGTTGTGCGACTGGATTCCCACATCCAGAAAGCCCGGCGATCGGGTCGTGACGACCGTCGTGTGATCGATCTGGACCACGGTGGTCGAACCTTCATGGCTCTTGGCGACGATGCTCGCGAAGGTGGGGTCTTCGGGGGCCAGATTGTTGCCGACGACGAGGCAGCGATGGATCGCGGTTTCGCCGCCGAAGACGCTGACGGCCTTGTCCTTGCAGCCTCGAACGATGCAGTCTTCGATGAGGACGTCGGAGCCGAGGGTGTCGATCCCGTCGTCGTCCATGCCGGCAACGACGCTGCGGGCCAGCCTGCACAGTTGCCCCGGAAGCTGGCTGTGAATGTAGATGCCGTCGGCGTCGTCCCTGGCGCGCATCTCCATGATCCAGCCGTCCTCGAACGACACCGACGTTTCCGCGATTTCCGGGCCCATCACCGAGCGTGCCAGCAGCGTGTGCCGGAACGTCAGTTCCGTCCCGCGCGCAGCCTGCATGATCTTGCCCGCGTTGTCGGTGATCGAGGCGTGGTCGAATACCAGGGTGGACCCCGACGCCCGGACGGCCGGCCCGGAGTTCGAGTGTCCGACCTTCGGCGAGCGTCCGGCCTGCATGATCTCCGTGTAGCGGTACGTGGAGGGTCCCGCGTCGTCGTGGTGCAGTTCGCCCCAGTTGCTTCCGGGCGCAAAGGCCGTGAACGTGACCGGGGAGGCGGCGACGCCGAGCGACTGGATCGCCCCTTGCACGTCGATGTCCGTGCCCTCGGTCCCCGAGGCGGCCCCATCGATCAGCACGAGCGTGCCTGGAGACAGCGTCAGCGTGAGCCCGGCGGGGATCGTGAGGTCGCCGCCCTGGACGTGGTACACGCCGCTCCAGGTCTGTGATTCGCGAAGGCTCCCGGAGACGACGTGAACCGGCCTGCCCGTCCAGTCGGCAAGCGGGACCGTCTTCTCCAAGCCCTCGGCCGACACCGTCAGCTCGAAATCCCCGCTGCCGGTGAAGGTCACCAGGACGCTGCCCAGACCGTTGCACAAGACCAGCCGATCGACGGAAGCCTTGATGGCCGGGTTGCCTGATACCGACAGAACCGCGTTGGCATCCCAGACGTCTTTGTCGACGGCGACGTCGCGCCCTGTGATGTGAACCCGCACCAGGACCGGGATTCCAGGCAGAAAACTGTCCCGGACGATCAGGTCCAGCTTTGGCCTGTTCGGATCAGCCACAGCCTCGGCAAAGACGCCCGCCTCCAGTGACACAACCGCAGAGACCGCCCAAATAGAGACGATGACAACCAAGCGTGTTCTCAACCGCATCCTCCCGTTCTTCCAGAGGACCCTTAGGACAGTCCTGACATACAGCCGAGTCTATGCTATTATAGTGACGAACGTCCGAAGAGTCAAATCACGGACCGTGTGACAGTTCCTAGTTACGAACTCGCGAAGACCGATAGGCGCAATAGGGAGCGATGGTATAATACCTGCCTTGGGCTCGGCGACGCAGTCGGGTTGCATCAGACGGAAACTCTAGTGTAGTGTTCTATTCTGATGCGACATTAAGCGTATCCCACGCGCGGGCGACCTTGGCGAGAATCTCTTCGGCCTTGGCCGTCCAGACGAACGGCTTGGGGTTGTCGTTGTGCTGTGCTATGTAATCCATGATGGT
>DATIKY010000231.1:0-4511 GCA_035476995.1 Sedimentisphaerales bacterium
GGATGCGGCAAATCCGCACGTCCGGTTCGATGAGCGGGACGTGGAAACGGAGCAGGGTGGAGCTAATGAGGCACCGGCAGCCGAAAGGGCCGGCAACAGATAGGCTCCACCTAAACCACCGCGCCACGTCTCGACTCTACCTCCCGAGGCCTCTCGTGCTTTCCCGATGGACGGCCCTTCGTCCGTGTGATAAGATTCGCCCAAATGTGCAGGAAAAAAATCGATACTCTCTTTCGGAGGTGCGTACGGATGGCACGGAACTTGGCCTCTCTGGCGGCTTTGGCGATTCTGTTGGGCGGTTGCATCAGCGTCCATGAGACCCAGCGGGTCTGCGACGGGCCCTTGAGCACGACGTGCGCGGCGACCGTTGGGGCGAAAGGACCCGCCCGGGTGTTGCGGCATGTCGTCTTGTTCCAGTTCAAAGACGGGACCCCCGCCGCGGAGATCCGCAAGGTCGAGAACGCCTTCAACGCTCTGCCCAGCAAGATCTCGCAGATCTATGGGTTCGAGTGGGGCACCGACGTCAGCACGGAGAATCTGCACAAGGGGTTCACGCATTGCTTCGTGGTCAGCTTCCGGAGCGAAGCCGACCGGGACGCCTACGCCGCGCACCCCGCTCATGTCGAGTTCGCCGACTCGCTCAAGCCCGTTCTGGGCGACGTGATGGTCGTCGATTACTGGGCGGACTGACGCTATGCGGATCATTGCCGGCGCCAGGCGAGGGATGAAGCTGCTGATCCCCGACACGCGGGAAACCCGCCCGATCACCGACCGGGTCAAGGAGTCCCTGTTCATGGTCCTTCAGAACTACGACCTGCTGGCCGGCGCCAGGGTCGCGGACCTGTTCTGCGGGGTCGGCTCCCTGGGTCTGGAGGCGATCAGCCGCGGGGCGGCCTTCGCGACCTTCGTGGAGAACAGCCCCGAGATCGCCGACGTCCTGGAGAAGAATATCGCGAAGGCCGCGTTCGAGACGCAGTCTCGCGTGGTGCGGGCCAGTGCGTTCAGCGTCGGAGCGCCGGTCGGGCCGGGAGGGGAACGGCACGATCTGGTTTTCGTCGATCCTCCCTATGCGATGACGCGGGAGGTGGGCCCGGGTTCCTCGCTGGCCGATTTGCTGCGTATCCTCCAGGACCAGGTGGTCCCTCGGGGAGTCGTGGTCGTTCGGACCGAGCGGGACAGCCGGCCTTTCGACGAGTATGGGTCTTTCCACGCGGTGGATCGAAGGGACTGGGGCACGATGTCCGTCGTTCTTCTGCAGGCGGCCGGTTCCTGAAAAAGGGGCGTCAGGTCTACTTTGGGCAGGAGAAACCGCCATGGCGTTTCTCCTGCCCAACGGGGACTGTCCACACGGAACGGGTGACACTGATTCTTCAAGGAAATCGTGAAACCGATTTCCTTGAAGAATATAGACCTGACGCCCCTTTTTCAGGAACTTATGGTGATGAGCAACAAGCAAGCAGCGATTGAAGTCATTGAGCGACTGCAGAAGCACGGCTTCCAGGCTTTGCTGGCGGGCGGCTGCGTTCGCGACATGCTGCTGGGCCGGCCGGCCAAGGACTACGATGTCGCGACGAACGCCCAGCCGGCGGACGTGATGAGGTTGTTTCCCCGCACGCTCAAGGTCGGCGCCAAGTTCGGCGTGGTCATCGTTCTGGCCCACAACCAGCAGGTGGAGGTGGCCACGTTCCGGTCGGAGGCCGGGTACGAGGACGGGCGACATCCCACGGAGGTCCGGTTCACCACGCCCGCCGAGGACGCCGGCCGTCGCGACTTCACGATCAACGGTATGTTCTACGATCCGCTGGCGGCGCAGGTCATCGACTATGTCGAGGGGCAGGCCGATCTGGCCAAGCGGATCATCCGCACGATCGGCGAACCGGAGGAACGCTTCGGCGAGGACTATCTCCGGATGCTTCGGGCGGTGCGGTTCTCGACCCGGCTGGGATTCGCCGTCGAGCCGGGGACCTATGCGGCGATCGGACGCAATGCGTCGAAGATCGCACGGATCAGCGGCGAGCGAATCGCGGCCGAACTCGATGGAATCCTGGCCCATCCCAACCGCGCCCGCGGGGCCGCGATGCTGATCGAGACGAGATTGGCCAGGGCGGTCTTCCCGGGGTTCGACGATGAGCCGGCCGTGGAGGCGGTCGCCGTGTTGGGCCACTTGCGAAAGACCGTGAGCTTTCCACTGGCTCTGGCGGCGTTCTTCTCGGGGTGTCCCCTGGAGTTCGCCATGGAGCGATGCCAGTTCCTCAAGCTCAGCAACAAGCAGATCCGGCACATGGAGTTTCTTCTCGCCCACCGCGAAGGACTGCTGGACCCGACCATGCCGCTGGCTCGACTCAAGAGATTCCTGGCCGAGCCGTATTTCTGGGATCTGTACGAGTTGGAGCGAGCGATGCAGAAATCCGCCGCATCGAGGTCAGGGCTGTCCCGGCTGGGCAAGCTCCGCCGACGGATTCGGGATCTCGGCGAGGTGGACGTCAAGCCCATGCCGATTCTGAACGGCCATGACCTGATGCGTCTCGGCGCGGTCCCCGGCCCCAGCCTCGGCCAGTTGGCGGAAGAACTCTACACCGCTCAGCTCGAAGGCGATGTGGCGACCCGGGAGCAGGCCGAACGGTGGGTCGTGGACTGGCTGTCGCGGCATTTCAGTCCGCAATAGCTGGCCGGTCTACGCGGAGGCCCGTGGGATTCTCACCTGCGAACCGCACTGAGGGCACTTGCCGATCCTGCCCGCGTATCGGGCGGGCGCCTTGATCCTCCTGCCGCAGGCGCAGGCGAATCGAATCGACAGGTCGGGGCGGGGCGGCGTGTGCGCAGGTTCTGCGGCCGGACCGAAGAAGTCGCTCTTCTGGGGAATCACCACGCGTTGCCCGCGGGCGACGCAGCGGATGGTCCTGCCGGCGTACTGGCACATGTGTCCCAGGAGTCCTTTGAGTCCCCAGCCGCTCAGCATCAGAGAGTTGGTCATCCCGGTCGTTCCAAGGTCGGGCAGCAACTTCGACAGGCCAAGGATCAGCAGGTTCTTCTCGCCATCGCTCCTGAGGGACATCGACTTCGTAAGGCACCAGAATGAACATCGTCCATCGTCCTCTCGAAACCACGCATCCGCGATCAACCGCATTCTACCCCAGAAGCCCCCCAACGGCACGTGCCGGGACGGTCTTCTTGCGGGATAGACGCACCGTAGAGCGGATTCTTCAGCATTTTTTGTGCCTTGCGGGGAATCCCGCCGACCGGATCGAGGGGCACAGCAGGATATCTTTGGTGTTGGTTGGGCATTGTGTTAAAATGGCAAGCGTGATGGTTTTACGGATTCAGTCGTCGCGGCGGCCGCATTCTCGTATTGGTGTTGGAGTGAGGAAAAGCAATGGAGTCCAGAGGGTTTCGAGGTTCTCTGCTGCCGGTGTTCCTCTTCGGGTGTCTATGCCTTCTTCAGGAGAACTCGTGTCCGGCGGCGGATGTCCCGGTCGTCGTCAACGAGCTGATGGCCTCGAACCTCTCGTCCGTCGCGGACCCGCAGGGCCAGTACGACGACTGGATCGAACTGTACAGCGCGGGGAATTCGCCCGTGGACGTGGGGGGCTTCTATCTGACCGATGACGCCTCCGAGCCCCGCAAGTGGCGGATTCCGATGGGCGATCCCGCTGTGACCACGATCCCGGCCAAGGGGTTCCTTGTGATCTGGGCCGACGGCGACACGACAGACCCGGGTTTGCACGCGAGTTTCCGCCTCAGCGCCCAGGGGGATGAGGTCGTGCTGTTCCATTCCGACGGCGTCACCCGGCTGGACCGCATCGTTTTTGGCCCGCAGGCTCAGAACGTCTCTTACGGTCGCTATCCGGACGGCGTGGGGGAGTGGAAACTCCTGGTTGTGCCCACGCCGGGGGAGGCCAATCTGGGCATCTCCACCGGCGTCGTCGCCGATGTGCAGTTTTCCCATTCGCGGGGCTTCTACAGCAATGGTTTCACTCTGGAACTGACGACCGCGACGGAAGGGGCCACGATCTATTATTCGCTGGATGGCCGCGATCCGCTCGTCCCAGGCGCTCGGGGCATGTCGGGAACGAAGTACACCTCGCCGATCTCGATCACACGGACCACCTGCGTTCGAGCGGGCGCCGTCAAGACAGCCTGGCTATCCTCTCAGACGGTGGGCCACAGCTACATCTTTCTGGATCAGGTCATTCGCCAGTCCGCGCAGCCGGAGGGCTTTCCCGCCAGTTGGGGCGGCCGATCGGCGGATTACGCCATGGATTCCCGCGTCGTGGACGATCCGGCGTATCGCGACGAGATCCGCGACAACCTCAAGTCCACCCCCTCGATCTCCATTGCGATCGCCAACTCCGACTTCTTCGAAGGCACGGGAATCTACCCTAACGTTGCATAAACATGGACGGGTCAGACGTTGGCTGGGATTTGATTGAGGATCTGTAACAGGCGCGTTTTGATCCAAGTGTTGGCACTGATCGTGAGTGTCAGAAGGCCTTGCGGCCGACTGAGGCGGC
>DATIKY010000232.1:0-10780 GCA_035476995.1 Sedimentisphaerales bacterium
GATCCGCGTCCTGCAACGCAAAGCCTACGGTTTCAGAGACACGGAATTCTTCAAACTCAAGATCTACGCTCTGCACGAAACCCGCTACGAACTCGTAGCGTAACCCACCATGAAAAGTACGCAAAAACCGGATGAGCCGGATTTTCTGTGGAATCGCCGCCCGTCTGGCTTTTTCCTCATTGGAATCGCGGCTCAATCGTGTATGTTATCCCGCACGTAAGTCGGCAGAACAATCGCAAGATCGAGGGGCATCATGAAGAAAATCGTACAAATCACCGCTCAGGAATTGTTGGACTCCAGCGGAAACCCGACTGTCGAGGCCACGGTGTACTTGGACCACCGCGTCAAGGCATCCGCCATGGTGCCCTCCGGCGCATCGACCGGCCGACACGAGGCCCTCGAACTGAGAGACAACGACGCTCAGCGATACCTGGGAAAGGGCGTCCTCCAGGCCGTGCGGAACATCAAAGAGACCCTTGCCCCGGCCTTGATCGGACTCGACGTGACGGACCTCCAGGGAATCGACCAGCGAATGATCGAGCTCGACGGCACCGAGGACAAGTCCCGCCTGGGCGCCAACGCCCTGCTGGCGGTCTCGATCGCATGCCTGAGGGCCGGCGCCATCGTCCGGCAGGTGCCGTTCTACGAGTACACCGCCGAAGTCTTCGGCAAGCCCGCGAACACTCCGTTTATCATGCCCATCCCCCTGATCAACGTCCTCAACGGCGGCAAGCACGCCATCGGATCGTCCGACTTCCAGGAGTACATGATCGTGCCCGTCGGGGCCCCTTCCTTCGTCGAGGCGACCCGCTGGGCGTCCGAGATCTTCCATCTGCTCAAGCCCCTGATCCAGGAACGCGGCTGGCCCACCACCGTGGGCGACGAGGGCGGGTTCGCGCCGCCGGTGGGCTCCAACGAAGAGCCGCTCCAACTGATCATGACCGCGGTCGAGCGAGCCGGCTACGTCCCTGGCCAAGACATCGTCATCGCTCTGGACCCGGCCGCCTCCGAATTCTATCAGGACGGGAAGTACCGTCTGGAGAAGGACGGCCTGGAACTCACCTCCGCCGAGATGGTGGACCTGTTCGTCGACTGGGCCCGGCGCTATCCGATCGTCTCGATCGAGGACGGGCTCGACCAGGAGGACTGGGACGGATTCGCCCTGCTCAAGGAAAAGACCGGCAACAAGATGCAGGTCGTCGGGGACGACCTGTTCGTGACCAATCCCGAGCGGGTCCGCATCGGCGTCGATCGCAACGCCGCCAACTCGGTCCTGATCAAGGCCAACCAGATCGGCACGATCACCGAAACCTTCGGCACGATCAAACTGGCCCGCGAGCACGGCCTGACGACCATCATCTCCCACCGCTCCGGCGAAACCGAACTGCCCTTCGAGGCGGATTTCGCCGTGGGCACCAGTTCCGGCCAGGTCAAGATCGGCTCGGTCTCCCGCTCGGAGCGAATCGCCGAGTACAACGAGCTGATGCGAATCGAACGGGATCTGGGCGACCGGGCGACCATCGCCAGCTTCCCCTTCCCCAGGTAGGCCATTGATGAAGGATCACACCATGTCGCAATTCACGAACGTCACCGTGGTCAAGAAGGCCAACGTCTACTTCGACGGCAAAGTCACCAGCCGGACGATCCTGTTCCCGGACGGCTCGAAGAAAACCCTCGGCGTCATGCTCCCCGGCGACTACACCTTCAACACCGACGACCCCGAGATCATGGAGATCCTCGCCGGCGACCTCGAGGTGCAGTTGCCCGGATCGAGCCAATGGAAGAAGGTCCAAGCCGGCGAACAGTTCAAAGTCCCCGGCCGGTCGAAGTTCAGCCTCAAGGTCGCGACCCTCGCGGACTACTGCTGCTCGTTCGTGAGCCCCCTGCGGGCTTGACGCGCCGCCGTGGAATTCTTCACCGGGGCGACGCATGCGTCGCCCCGGCATGCGAGTGAAATGTGTAGGCCTGACGCGCCCCCCCCCCCGCATATGGCCCTATGACGTACGAGATCGTATGACGGCATCGGTCCTTTGTCTGAGGCTCGAATCGCAGCCCGGTCCCGCCGAGTGCGTGACATGCGCCTCCGTGCTTCAATCCAGCAGACCGTTCAAGACCAGTGCCGCTTCCTGGCGCAGAGTCAGGAGTTGTCGGAGGTTCTGCCTGGCCTTGGTCAGTTCCTGGCGGCTCTGCTCCTGGACAACCCGAAGGGCGGTCAGCTTGGCCTTGATCTGATCGGCCGAGGCGTCCTTGCTGGCCAGCATCTGGCGAAGCTCGTTCCTGCTCCGATCCACAGGGCTCATGGGCCCCATATTCCCAGCCCCCCCAAACTGCGGCTGCGGATGCACCAGCTTGTACACCGCCTCGACCCGAGACTTCAGGACCGACCACTCCGCCTCCGCGACCTCCAACTGCCCGCGAATGTCCTCGATGGCCCGCGCCCGTTCCCAGGCGTTTCGTTCCTCCATGATCCTGGTCCGCTCCTCGTCGCTGCCGGCGTCCCGCATCCGCTCGGAGAACTCGCGGGACTTCGCCATCCGCTCCTGAATCTCCTTGGGAAGCCCGCTGAACCCACCCTCTTGTCCCAACGCCCCGCCGGACATCGCGCAAAGAGCGATTGCACCCGACGAAGCAATCGCCGCACGCCGGGAAATCAGGGCTCTACCGCTTTCGCCGCGTTCATCTGATTGGTTTCGTTCTCGTTGGATCATCGATCTACCTCCTGTGCTTCTATCTTACTCATCAACTCCCGTTCCCGCAACACCACACCCTCCAGTCTGCGACCCAGATGAAAGTACTTCATCGCCTTGAATCTCTCCTTTGGTCGCCTTTCCTCTTCATAGAACGGACCTTCGATCCGCACCACGAAGCCCTGCCCGCCCTGGTGCTGACAGGAGACTCCCGGGTACGGTGGTCTGCGAATGGCACCCGTCTCGGCCAGATAGCGTAAAGCCACGTTCGAGACCACACGGATCAATGCGTTCTTCAATTCCTGGCTCGCTCCCCCATACCGGAATTTTTGCGCGACATCATCGAATAAGGGCTTCTGTCGCAGGAGGAACGAAGTCATGTTGCCGGTGAGCACCGACTCCTCTCCCGGCGTCAGCGGAAATCTGTGCGTTGGCCAGAGAGGGTCGTTGACGTACTCAGAGAAAGACGCCTCGTGCCTGCGAAAGACATCGGCCACGTCCTGTGGCGCCATCAGCGAGTTGAGGCCTCCTTCACCCAAGGCCTCGTTCACCTGTGCCTGCAATTCGGCGGACTGTCTGGCCAACTGGGCGAGCAACGCATCGCGATCCTCCGCCGTGGAGAGATCGCAGAACGATAGGCCCAGGAACGTGGCCAGAACCGGCCCAATGGATTCGACGGAGCCAAAGACCTGGCGAAAACGCTGCGAGAACCGCTCAACGGCTTTCATGAGTCTGTCCGAATCTCCCTGGAACGGTCCGCCTCCGACGATCAAACGAAGGGAACGAACAACCTCATCTATGACGCGTTGCCTCGCTTGAGGATCGTCGCCGTCGCAGGCTGTCGTCAAGCCCCCTTCGAGGACATGGCGCAGCGTCTCCATGTCGAGGGGGCCCTTGGGGGGCTCGTCATCAATTCTTGCCAGATACTCCCGGATGCGTGGCGACGATTCGCAGGGATCCTCCGTTCGCCATCCTCGCGCCAATTGGGTCGCCTTCAGCCGAACGGTCATATCCCGCAACGCCGAAACCTCCAGCAGACCCTGGCTGCGGATCTCATGAAGGAAGAACTCCCCGAAGATGAACCATTGATTCATCCCGATCAGCGGCATGAGCCTGCCTAAGCAGTAGCCCGCATTGCTGCCGGCGTGTCTCACCCCCTCGGCAACAAGCGGACGCAGCCATTCCTGGGGTTCGTGCGGGAATTGACTCTGGATCTCGCCACTGCATCGAGCCAACTCCAGGAGCCCCCAATAGCTTCCGAAGCGCGTGTCCTCACGCACTCCCGCGACGCCTCGTTCCATGCACGTGCGGACGCAACCCATGTCGCCGGTCATCAAGGCCGCCTTGAACCAGAGGCGGTACAGCCCCCGTCGCACTTCCAGCGGCGCATTGCTGTCGTTCAGGCATGAGTCGAATCTCGCACAGAGCGTACGGCTCGCCGCGACCTGGTCGGCGGCTTCAGCCAACTCCGAGAGAGCGGCATCAAAGGACCAGTAAGCCTTGTACGGCTCCGGCGTCAGTGGCGATCGGCCCAGCGTGTTCGGATCGAACAGGTCGGCGCGATCGACAGTCGGGGCTCCCGTCGTGGGCTTGATCGCCACGGATGCGACAAGCACGCTCGGCAACACCTTCTTGATCTGCCATACGACGGCGCCGTCCTGCCGACGTTCTTTCACGTACTCCCTGCCCGCCGGCCAGGAATTGAGAAGCTCCACGTCAGCGTCCGCGGCTGCCGGTGGATCGTTGCCGTCCGCCGACGTGCGGTTCGGAACTTTGTAGGCGTGTTCCCCCCGGTCTCGACTGTCCCTGAAGAAACGCCCGACCTCCAGGGAAGCGTCCGTGCCGTCGTCTTGCGTTGCGACCCGCCGGACGATGGCCAGGGCGGATCGAACGATCGAATCCACCGACCGCCCCGACGGCAGCAGAGGCTCGCCTTCGTTGGCCTGCAAGGAAATGGTCCCACGCCGGGCTCCCGGCTGGAGCCAATACGCCACGGAATCCGGGGTGAAGATCAGGTCCACACAGTGAATGAATGACGGGCCCTCGCGAAACACGTCGGGTTCGATCCAGTAGATCGTGACGCGCCGGCGCACACCCTCCGAAGCCATCCGCCCATCGAGACGTCCCCGCTCCATAGAGAGCCGGAACTCGCAGACGAACTCGAACTCCCGCAGATCGGTCGTCTCATTCCGCTGCCCCTGAGCAAAGGTCAGACCGGCCATCAAAAAAAGGAGGACAATGAGTCCGCCTGCAGCGGTCCGTCTATGTGACGGCGCAGAACGCAGCCCCAGGGTCGCATGGTGCTCCGATCCTTTGTGCACGCAGCCTGCAAACATACGTCATTGTCCTCCCAATTGAACGGTAGAACTCCGGAACGTCTATTGTGCCGCCCCGTTCAGCCTATCACGTTGACAAGCCTGCGGAACAGCGGACTGCGACCAACCTCAGATTGCTACATGCTCGCGTCGGCCGTCGCCACCGCCCATGCGACTGCCTCATTTGAACCATAGCCGCTGGCATGCGTGCTGCAGTACACAGAATGGCTGCAATCAACGCCTGTGCCGGCCGCAAAGTACCCCGTGTCCCCGACAGACAGTGAGTCGTAGTCTTCATCTTGCACACCACTGCCGTCCCAGGCGCTGGCGTACAACGAAAAGGAACGCCAGTTGGAGGGCAGGTCTGCGTAGGCACCTGCTGAGCCTTCAGCCGTGGGCGAGCCATCAGCCATAATCACGGCAGCACCCGCCCAGACGTACAGATACGCGCTCCAACTACAGTTGGCGTCTACCGTCGTATAGTAGCCATCCACGCCTCCCGCCCACGCGCTGGATGAAGTATAACTGCTGTCTGAAGTGGCCGCAACGGAGGATGACTCCTCGCCGGGGTACCAGCCTGCGTCGCCAAAACCGCTTCCATCACAGGAGTAGCCAGACGACAGAATCACGCCAAAGGCCGCATTGGACAGAAGAAGCATTGCGATCGCGTACACACTGACCAGATTGAATGTCGACTTCATAGTTCGGATTCCTTCCATTTCTTTGTGTTTCATGTCCTAATGATCGTGTTCCACTCCACTTGGGCTCTTCTCGCCTCAGGCCATAGGCATCACCTCCTTTCTGGCGACAGCCGTCCGTCAAGCGACGCTTCGGGGGTTGAGCCCCCGTTCAACGCGCATACCATCTCCGCTGTTGGTTCGATGCTCGAACGAGAATACAGCCTCCGATTCCTATCACTTCCGTCTCGCGGAAGTGAATCTCCGCTACGCCGATTCGCTCATGGGCTTCTCTCCCTGTCCAAGTCAGAACCTTCTTTTCTGCTGTAAGCCAACCACTGTCAACGCGACTTAGAACCCGTCGGGGTTGGTCATCGTTGGCGTCCGTGATCTCCATCTGCCAGATCAGATCTGGGTGGACACCGCGCTTTCAGTAATCTTTGAAATTCCTCATCCACTCGGGCCAATCCTCCGGCTGGACCCCCCCGGCTCTAGTCCATTTGTTGGCCCGGTTGAAACTCAGGCTCCATCTCAATGTCCAGAGCTCCTTGAGTCCCACCCGCCTGGCGGACCAATCGAGAAACAGACCGTTCACACACGCCAAATGACGATCGATGGAAAAACTGGAGTCGGGGTACTTGTCTGGGTGCACATAGGAAGGATAGGACGAGTCGAGGAGCACGGGGACATCGGATTGATTCTTGGTCGCCAGAACATCCACAGATGACTCGGCCAAGATCGTGTCGCCACGGAAGTTCCGGAACAACCACTCATTGCATCCGTAGCTACCCAGAAAAGACGGCTCGGGGAGTATAATCCTCCAGGCGTTGAACGTCGATCCGCGAATCCCGGCGTACTTCAGGACATTGACGCCGTCGATGCTGGTCGAGCCGCCGAACGTTGGCGGCTTGTTTTCTGGCGGCACCATGGGCCGCGTAGCCGACGGACACAATGCCAGGGCCTTGGTCTGAAAACCGTGGTAGGTGTCCTGGCGTCCGGTGATGTCGGTCTCAGTTCCGGGCATGGCCGCGCCGCGTAGCAACAAGATGCCATGTTTTGGAAGATGTCCCATGCTGTTCTGCGTGTATGAGTACAGCGCTACGCCCCATTGCCTCAAGTTGGCCTGACAGGCCACGGCCCTGGCCTGATTGCGGGCCCGGCCCAGAACCGGGAGCAAGATCGCCATCAGCAGGGCGATTACCGAGATCACCACCAACAGTTCGATCAGCGTGAAAGCCCTCGCATTGATGATCGATAATGGATGATGGATGATTTGGCCTCGCCTTTCGGGACCCTGTCGTCTCGCCTCGAACTTCTCAGCCGCACGACCCATCGGCGTCGCCTCCCTTCTGCTGCGACATCCCGCCGCTCCGGCGGCTCCTTGTGACTCGCCGCTGCCGCAATGTCTCTCTCGATGCCACATCGCTTTTCGCCTCACTTCTCCCGAAGACCTCCCGGCAACGGGCTCCCAATGCACGACCCGCCGCAGATTCAACGCTTTTTCGCCTCAGGCGTTACTCTCAATGGTGTCCCCGTCTCGGCTGCTTTCTATTCTATGTCCTCGCCACGATTCTACTAGAGAAACCCAGAAGGAAAAGTAGGTTTTTGTCCATCGGGCACAGCCGCATTATCATTCGGGTCTGTCGTTTTCGCTCTGCCAGATCAGGATCGGGTAGGCGTCCTCGGGCATGAACCAGGGGCCACCGTCGGCGTCCTCGCCTGGCTCATAGAAATTCCAGCCGACGAAGCTGGCCTGCTGCCTCATTTCGTCGTCCGTCAGCGGAACGCCGATGCCGTTGTCCGGGCCGCCGCCGTCGGCGGGGTCGAGGAAGTAACTGTTGTCGGCGGCTCCGTCGCCCACCAGGCCGCCGACGTACAGGCTGTCGGCGGGGATCGCAAGACGCGCCGCGCTGTAACTGGTCGCGATGCTCGAGTCGCTATCGCTATAGCCGACGAGACCGCCGAGGTAATCGGGCGCGGTCACCAGGCCGGTGGTGTAGCACGATTCGATGGAGGCTGCCCAGTTGTAGCCCACCAGACCGCCGGCATAGGTGCCCTCGCTCACGACATTGGCGTCGACGTAGCAGGAGGAAATCTGCCCTCTGGGAATGAGGTACGAGTCGTAGCCGGCGTTCGTGCCCACCAGACCTCCGACGTACTGCGTGCCTGTCACAGGAGAGGTGGAATAACAAGAGGAGATCCAGCCGCGATTGTAGCCGATCAGACCGCCGGTGTCGCCGCCGGTGCCCGTCACGGCGCCGCTGGAGTTGCAGTCGGAGACGACACCGAGGGAATACCCGATGAGACCGCCTACGTAATCGATGCCGGTCACCTCGGACGTGGAATAGCAGAAAGAGACTTGGCCGCCTTCGCCGCCGCAAGACCCGATCAACCCGCCGACATTGCGCAGTCCGGTCACCTTCCCGCTGGAATGACAACGGGACACGATGCCTGAATTTGCGCCGATCAGCCCGCCCACGTTGTTGGGTCCGCAGACCTCGGCTTCGCTATAGCAGTCGATCACCGTGCCGGCGGAATTACCTCCGATCAGGCCGCCGCTTGAGTGGCTCACCACGGCCCCTGTGCAGTAACAGTTTCGTACGGTACCCTCATTCGTGCCGGCCAGAACACCCGAACTTTGCACATAGGCGTTCACGATCCCCAGATTCCTGACCTCCCCTCCACTCCAAATGCGCCTGAACAGCCCTCCTCCGACCGGGATCTCCTCCGTGCCGAAATTACGAATCGTGTAGCCATTACCGTCGAAGGAGCCGGCAAAAAAGTTCCGGAACACACTCATGTACACCGGCGTGTCGGCCAGGTCGATCGTGTTCACCAGGATATAGTGCTTATGATGATAGAGCTCCTTATAGCTGCCGGCCGACAGCAACTGTTCGGGCGTGGCGATCTGGTAGGGATCGTTGGGCTCGCCGGTCCCGCCGGCGAATTCGACGCCCCGCGCCGTCGCACACAGGCCTAGCATCCCCAGGAACACGCTACCCAAAGCAATCAGGGATCGTCTTTGAAGCCGTACCATCGCGCATACCTCCAATCTCGCGGCAGGTGAACCGAAGAAGCCGATTGCGGACCATACCTGCTTCCCGCGGCTCGATCGCCTGCCTTTCAATAGTCTTTGAAACCTCTCATCCACTCGGGCCAGTCCTCCGGCTGCACCCCGCCGGCCAGCGTCCACTTGTTGGCCGTGTTGAATCTCAGATTCCATTTCAACGTCCAGAGTTCCTTGAGTCCCACTCTCCTGACGGACCAATCGAGAAACACGCCATTCACACACGCCAGGTGACGATCGATGCAAAACGCGCTGCCTGGCGCACCGCCAGTGTCCCTGGGGCTGTCTGAAGGCATCTTGGCGTCGAGGAATACGGGGATGTTCGCCCGATTCTTGACTGCCAGAACATCCACAGAAGGAAGTCGCACCTGCAGGAGAGCGTTTTCCAGCAGCTTGGGGTCGCCGGAGAGATTGCCGAACACCCAGTTGTTGTATCCATAGCTGGCTCGGAACGGAGGCTCTGGAGTGGTGACGCTCCAGGCGTTGAAAGTGTCCCCGCGAATCCCCAGGTATTTCACCACAGAAAGACCGTTGGCCGAGCCTGCGACGGAGAAGGTCGGTATGGGTTCTCCCGGGTATGGCTCTACGGGTTTGACAGCCGAGCGGCAAAGCGACAAACCGTCGGTGTGAAATCCCACGAACGCGTCCCCTTGGCCCGACAGGTCCATCTCCTGCGCGGTCATCGCCGCGCCACGGATCAGAAACAGGGGATACTTCGGGAGATGTCCTTGATTGCTCTGAGCGTACAGATCCAGCACCACGCCCCATTGTTTCAAGTTGGCCTGACAAACCACGGCCCTGGCTTGGTTCCGCGCCCGGCCCAGGGCCGGCAGCAGCAGCGCCATCAGCAGGGCAACCACGGAGATCACGACCAACAACTCGATCAGCGTGAAGGCCCTGCCATCGACAAGCGACGATGGACGATTGACAATCTGGCTTCGCCGTTTCGGATCTTGATGTTTCATCCTGTATATCATCGCTGCACACTCCATCGCCGTCACCTCCCTTCCGACGCAGCGTCCTGCCGGGCCGGCAGTTCTGAAGACTGCTCCAGAGCCGTCTCCAGGAGCGCCCCCAGCAGAAAACTGAGGTACTCCGTTTGCAGGACCGCGTTGTTCAGACGCATCTCCCGGCTGCGAGCTTGGGATGTCGCCTTCATTCGCTGTCTTTGGAACTCCTGGTCGTCAGCGATTGCGGCCCGGCAATACTCGGGCATCGTCGCCGCAAGCGACCAGATCTGACCTATCCACGGGTCCAGGCACCCTCTCATCAGGCGATAGTCGGGATGCTCCAGGCCCGATGGGGTTGCGGCGCTCGTTCGACCGCCTCCGAGTTGCCGCCAGAGATCGACGCGGGCGTAGCGCAGGTCGTGCCAGCGGCCTTTGATCTGCTCCACCTGTGCCTGGGAGAGAGGCTTCAGGTAGATCGGCAACAGTGGGGCATCGATCTTTCGATAGCAGTCCGCGAGGTAGTCGGCCCTGGCGTTGCGGACTTCGTTCGGATCGAGGAAGGAGAACTGAGCGAGAAGGCCTTCAGCTGCGTGATTGGCAAGGTCTTCATACTGGTGGCGGAGGAGGGCTGTGTCTTCCCCGCCTGGGAGTTCCGCGGCCATGAGGTTCTCTACGTACCAGCGGATCTCGGCGCGTCGGACCTCGAAATGGGACCGGTCCTGCGTGTTCCTCAGGTCCGCCCAGTAGAGGGCAAAACCTTCCTTGAGGATGTGCAGCCGGCGGTCGTACTGGCAAGCGTTCGGATCGTGGATCGCGGCCTGGCGAATCGTCTCGATGTATTCCTGCTGCCACGCCTGGGGCCAGGGGGCCGGAGTGCGGACCATGCAATCCCGCACGGCAGCCAGGGTCTGATTCAGTGCGGAAGGTTCATCGGCGTCCGTTGCCATGGCGGCCGCATCTCCCAGCAACAGCAGGGGGAATGCGACACAAAGAGTGAATGCCGGACCGCAGGTGCTGTTTCGTCTCCCTCGACGGCGCATCGCTTTTCGCCTCTTTCTCCCAAAGACCTCTCCTGTTGCACGGG
>DATIKY010000233.1:0-17323 GCA_035476995.1 Sedimentisphaerales bacterium
CGGGCCGCCTCAGTCGGCCGCAAGGCCTTCTGACACTCACGATCAGTGCCAACACTTGGATCAAAACGCGCCTGTTACAGATCCTCAATCAAATCCCAGCCAACGTCTGACCCGTCCATGTTTATGCAACGTTAGGGTTCACTCTCGACGCGGCTCAGCAAGGCAAGCGCGTCGCGGTCGAGTTCGACGGCGTATACGACCATTCCCAGGTCTACATCAACGGTTTCATCGTCGGCGGACGGCCCTTCGGCTACGGGAGCTTCCAGTGCGATTTGACTCCGTACATCAAGTTCGGTTCGGGTCAAAATGTGCTGGCCGTCCGGGTCGATCACTCGCGGTTCGCCGATTCCCGCTGGTACACCGGTTCGGGCATCTATCGCAACGTTCGGCTTCGCGTCACCGACAAGCTGCATGTCGCCTGCAACGGGATCTATGTCACGACGCCCCAGGTTCGGGAGACGTCCGCGGTCGTTCGTGTCGAAACGACGTTGGACAATGCCTCCGGCCAGGGCTTGGCGGTCTCCGTGCGGTCCCAGATCGTCGGGCCCGACGGCAGCGAAGTCGCGTCTCTGACGACGGCTGCGAATGCTGGCGGCGGCGTCAATCCCCCTGTGGTCCAGGAGATCCCGCTCGACCGTCCGCAGCTCTGGTCGATCGAGTCGCCGACGATGTACACGCTCAGAACACAGGTGATGGCTGGGGAGAAGGTCGTGGACGAGGTCTCGACCCCGTTCGGCGTCCGCACGATCGCGTTCGATGCGAACAAGGGCTTCTCGCTCAACGGCAAACCTGTGAAACTCAAGGGCGTCTGCATCCACCACGACGCAGGCGCTCTCGGGGCGGCGGTGCCGGTGAAGGTGCTCGAAAGGCGGCTTCGAATCCTGAAGGACTTGGGAGTCAACGCGATCCGCACGAGCCACAACCCGCCTGCACCGGAATTGCTGGGTCTGTGCGACCGGATGGGCCTGCTCGTGAAGGACGAGGCGTTCGACGAGTTCACGCCCGCCAAGAACAAGTGGGTCGCCGGCTGGAACGCGGGCGTGCCTTCGCGCTGGGGTTATGCGGAGTCGTTCGAGCAGTGGGCGGTCGCGGACATCGAGGACATGGTCCGCCGGGACCGCAATCACCCGTGCGTCATCCTCTGGAGCATCGGCAACGAGATCGACTACGCGAACGATCCCTTCAGCCATCCGGTGCTGGGCAACAACTACCGGCCCGAGCATCCGCCGGCGTCGGATCTGGTCCGGCTGGGCAAACCGCTGGTCGATGCGGTCAGGAAGCTGGACCCCACGCGCCCGGTCACCGCGGCTTTGGCGAATCTGCCGATGTCCGACGCGGTGAGATTTTCCGAGATCCTGGATGTCGTGGGCTACAACTACCAGGAATCGCTCTATGCGGTCCACCACCAGAAGTATCCGCAGCGGGTCCTCTTCGGGAGCGAGAACGGACACCAGTACAACAACTGGACGATCGTGCGGGACAACGACTACGTGGCGGGGCAGTTCCTCTGGACCGGGATCGACTACCTGGGCGAGGCCCTCGCCTGGCCGATCCGCGGCAGCATGCCGGGCTTGCTGGACACCTGCGGCTTCAAGAAGCCCAATGCCTGGTTCCGACAGAGCCTCTGGAGCGACAAGCCGATGGTCTATCTTTGCACCTCGGTCGCCGGCGCCGGCGGTCCGGGTCGCGGACGGGGCGGTTGGCTGGAGGAGTCCTGGAATCGCCCGGAAGGCTCGAACGTCCGCGTCATGTGCTACACGAACTGCGAGCAGGTGCGACTGACCCTCAACGACAAAGAGGTCGTTACGAAGGGGGCTGCCGACGCGGTCAACGGCGCCCTGAGCTGGTCTGTTCCGTATGAGGCGGGGGTGCTCAAGGCCGAAGGGCTCAAGAACGGCCTGGCCGTCTGCGAGTTCGCGCTGACGACGTCAGGCCCGGCCGGTCGGATCAAACTGCTGCCCGATCCATCGCAGCTCCGCGCCGACGGCAAGGACATCTGCCACATCGAATTCCAGATCACCGACGACCGGGACGTGCGCGTCCCTGACGCGCAGAACGTGGTGAAGTTCGAGGTCAGCGGTCCTGTCCGGCTCCTGGCGATCGACAACGGCGAGATGACCGGTCCTGAGGACTACCGCTCGCCCGAGCGAAAGACATCGCGGGGCAGGGGACTGGCGATCGTGCAGAGCACAAAGGCTTCCGGCCGGGCCACGGTGACGGTCACCAGTCCGGGTTTGCAGTCGGCCACGCTGGAACTCGAAAGCCGCTGATCGGATCGCGGGGCAACCGCCAGTCACGGCTGCAAGCGCATCTGCATGAACTGCAGGAGCACGGGACGCGGTGCGGTCAGCGCGATGAGTGTCGATTCTCGCCTGTCTCCAGGTCGCTTGTCCGGCATCCTATCCTGGGGATTCCCACCGTTCAAGGGCTAGCTCCTGTACTCCTCCGCTTGACCATTGGGTATTTTTCCGATCATTTGCTCTTCCTCGATGGTATATATGGATTGTGGGAATATTCTCGTATCGGTCATTCGTCTCTACGTTGGACGACAGGCTTGCTCGGAGGCCGGGGCGCATTCATCGAATTACGCCGCGTAGGGTCACACCCGCAGGTGGTTTGTTGGAGGACCAGGATGAAGGGTCTGTATTGGGTTTCCGTGTTCGTGGCGGTGCTGGGGGTTGGAATATCGGACGTGAGGTCCGAGCAGGTCGTGTTCAGCGAGATCATGTACCATCCCCCGGGCGATATGCCCGAGTACATCGAGGTGTACAACAACACCGCCACTCCGTTCGACATCGCCGACTGGCGGCTCTGCGACGGCGTGGAGTACACGTTCCCTTCGTTCGCCCTGGACGCCGTGGAGCGGACTTTCCTCAAGCCGTTTGAACGGATTCTGCTCTCCGGGGTGGATGAGGCGACGTTGAGGTCCGCCTACGGCCTGTCGTCGTCGGTCCGCGTGTACGGTCCCTGGACCGGCAACCTCAAGAACAGCGGCGAGCGGATTACTCTGAAAGACAAGAACGGGGTCGCGGTCTGCACCGTGGAGTACAACGACAAGGGACGGTGGTCTCCTGCCGCCGACGGGGCGGGTCATACCCTGGTGCTCAAGAATCCCGACCGCAGGATCGACGATTGGCGCAACTGGACGGTCAGCAGTCGCCTGGGCGGCACGCCGGGGACGGAGGAGCCCAGGTCGGCGGAGACGCCTGTTGCCAGCCCCGAGGTGAACCTGATCACCGGAATTCCCTATGTGAATTACGGGGATGTCTGGAAGTACAACGACAAGAACGTGGACCTGGGAACCGCCTGGCGAACCCCGGCTTTCGACGACAGCGCGTGGCCGGAGGGCCCAGGCCTGTTCGGTTTCGAGACGGCCAGCCTGCCCTCGCCGGGCATTCGCACGGGCTTTGCCCGATCGCAGCAGTTGACGTATTACCTTCGCACGAAGTTCCTCTACACCGGCTCCACCAGGGGCGTGACGATCACGATCGATCAGGTGCTCGACGACGGCGCGGTCTATTACCTCAACGGCCAGGAACTGGGCCGGTCGGGTATGGCTGCGGGCGCAGTCACATTCACCACCGCGGCCAACCGCACCACAGGCGACGCGGTCGAAGAGCTGGCCGTGATCACGACCGACGGATCGGCTCTCGTCAACGGCATCAACGTCCTGGCGGTCGAGGTGCATCAGGTGAACGCGACCAGTTCCGACGTGGTGTTCGGGATGCGTCTGAACATCTCGGCTCCAAGCCAGGCGAGCCTGCTGATCAACGAGGTCTTGCCCGGCGCCGCGGGGATCGGGTTCGTCGAGATCCATAATCCGGGGACCGGTCCCATCAATCTCCGCGACCACTATCTGACGGACAATCCGACCAACCTCCGCAAGTACCGGTTCAGCGGCGATGTTATGATTCCCGCTGGCGGACTGACCACAGTGGGCTTCGCGGAAGCGGGTTTGGCTGTGACGAGCCCGCTGAGGTTGTGCCTGGTCGCTCCCGACGGTTCGACGATCATCAATCTCATCAGTTGCGAGATGCCGCTGGACGGACGGTCGCTGGGGCGAAAGCCCACCGGCGGCGACTTGTGGTTCCTCTTCACCGAGCCCACGCGAGGCGTGCCGAACGTCAGCCAAAGCGCGATCGCGCTGCAGATCCACCTCAACGAAGTCCATTTTGCCGGCGCGCGGACCGTCGATTGGGTGGAACTGTACAACAGCAGCGACGAGGCGGTCTCGCTGGACGGCCTGTTCCTGGCGTCGAAGGCGGATCTGTCGAACAAGGTGCCTTTGAGCGGTTCCATCGCGGCTGGCGGTCGCGTCAGCCGGGACGTCGCGTTCCCGGTCTCCGATGGGGAGATCGCGCTGTTCCTGGCCAACTCCGCGGGCGCGGTATTGGCTGCGAGGGTCTTCGAACGGCCTCTGTTGGGGGATAGTCTCCAAGTGTTCCCCGAGGGCTCGAACGAGTGGTACGCTTCGGCCCAGAGCACGCGCGACGCGGCCAACAACCCGGTCGGGAACGCGGACGTCGTCATCAACGAGATCATGTACCATACACCGTCCGATGAGCCCTCGGGCGAGTACGTCGAATTGCACAACCGCGGCGCCTCGGCGGCCGACGTGTCGGGCTGGCGTTTCGTCGATGGGATCAAGTTCACGATTCCGGAAGGCACGATCATCCCGTCGAAAGGCTACCTGGTGGCGGCGGCCGACGCGGCCTGGATTCGGACCACCTACGGCGACGTCCCGGTCGTGGGCGACTTCGACGGTCGCCTGAGCAATGGCGGCGAGGTCCTGCGTCTGGTGGATCAGTGGGGCAACCTGGCCGACGAGGTCGATTACCTCACCGGCGGCAACTGGCCTGTCCTGGCCGACGGCGGCGGCTCCAGCATGGAACTGCGCAACCCCTGGATGGACAACAGCCGGTCCTCGGCCTGGCTGGCCAGCGACGAATCGGACAAGACGCCTTTCGAGCGGTACCGTTACTCCGACGTCTTCCGCCAACTGAACACGCAGGGCTCGCCGACCGACTACAAGGAACTCCATCTGCACCTGGTCGGCGACAGCCACGTCGTTCTGAAGAACATCCAGGTCCGGCTCAATGGCGCCGGTCCCAACCTGATCGCCAACGGCAACCGGATGTCCACCGACGGTCGCAGCGACAGCGGCTGGCTCGCCCAGGGCACCCACTACGCCAGCCATCTGTCGGGCGACGAACTTCACCTGATCTCCGACGGCCACGGCGACAACCGGGCCAACCGCGTAGAGATCGACGTCACCGCGATGCAATCGGGCCAGAC
This sequence comes from Sedimentisphaerales bacterium, assembly GCA_035476995.1. Classification (GTDB taxonomy): domain Bacteria; phylum Planctomycetota; class Phycisphaerae; order Sedimentisphaerales; family Anaerobacaceae; genus PLanc-01. The sequence continues at coordinate 5,296 of DATIKY010000233.1, forward strand.
GTACGAGATCAGTTTCGACGCTCGTTGGGTGTCGGGCGCGTCCCGCGTGATCGTCCAGACCTGGGACCACAGCATCGCCACGACGGTCTCGTTGCCCGTCCCGTCGAGCATCGGGACTCCAGGGGCGCCGAATTCCTGCTATGTGCCCGAGCCGGCTCCCCAGGCGGACCACCTTCGGCACGACCCGGTGGTTCCCGCTCGCGGACAGGCGGTGCGGGTGACCGCCCGCGTGCATTCCGGCGGGCTTTCGCCCCAGGTCTTGCTGTGTCATCGCCTGGACAACAGCTCCGGCAGCGGACTCTGGGCCGCCAAGCCCATGTACGACGACGGAGCCTCCGGCGGCGATGAGAAAGCCGGCGACGGCGTCTACACCGCGCAACTCACCGAGTACGGTCAACAGGGACAGATCGTGCAATTCTATGTCCAGGCCGTGCTGCCGAATGGGTTGACGTGCCTGCAGCCCAGGGACGGAGCCGCCCGTCCGGCCATGTACGTCGTCGACACGACCACCAACCCGAGCGATCTGCGACGGATGCGATTCATCGTTTCGACAGCCGATCTGCAGGACATCTCCGGCGGCGACGGCATGTCCTCTCTCTACGGCTACGCCTTCCCGCGACTGTCCAATCACTACTTCAACGCGACGATCATCGTCAACGAGACGGACGTCCTCTACGGTTGCGAGATCCGACAGGCCGGCAGCCCCTGGACCCGCGGAGGCGGCCTCGACCGAGCCAAGTTCAAGTTCCCCGACGACAATCGCTTCCGCGGAAAACGCACCCTCCTGTACCGCAATTACGACGTGGGCTGGTGGAGCCACGACCGAATCGTCCGGTACTGGCTATACCTGCTCGGGAATCCGGCGCCCGAGAACGAGTTCATCCTGGTGAAGGTCAACAGCGGGAACAGCTCGGTCCGCGAGGAGGTCGAGGTCATCGGCAACGACTTCCTCAACCGCTCTTACGAGAACGGCAGCGACGGCGAACTCTACAAGATCGACGACGAGTGGTGGTTCCAGGACAACTGGAGCCGGCAGAATCGCAATGCCGACTGGAGCTACAAGGGTACGGACAACCCCGGCCGCTACCACAGCGAGTGGATGAAACGCACCCGCGAAAACGAGTACGACTACAGCGCCCTGATCAGCTTCTTCAAGAAGGTCTACAGCAACACCTACACGCAGGCGGAGATCGAGCGGCTGGTCGATCCGGTGGCCCTCATGAAAGCCTGCGCGGTGGCCGGGTACATCCACGCCTGGGATTTCTTCTCGCTGGATCGCGGCAAGAACTGCTATTTCTATCGTCGGCTCACCGATGGACGGTTCCTGTTCTTCCCGTGGGACCTGAAGCGGTCGTTCGACAATCCGGGCGCCTCGTTCTACAACGGCATGCCGGGATTCCGCCCTTACCTTGAGAAGCCCTACAACATGCGGCTGTTCAAGCATTACCTGGTCCGGCTGCTGGAGAACTACACGCTCAACGCCGCGAGGATCTACGCCTGGCTCCAAATGGAGGAAAACGCCAGCACGCAGTTCCCGTTCAATTACTCGTACGCCAACTGGTTCGCCAACCGGCAGGGCCCGGCGTTCAATCTGCTCGGCGCCAATCGCAACGCTTCGTTCGGAGTCGTCATGGGCGGCCGATCGGTTCTCGTGACTACTACCGGTACGATCGATCTGGTCGGGACCGCTCCCTTGCGGGTCTTCCAGGTCGAAGTCGCAGGGCATCCCGATGCCAAGTTCGCCTGGCTCGACGAGAGCAACTGGTCCCTGAAGGGCGTCGCGGTCCGCAGCGGGCTCAACGAGCTGACGGTCAACGGCGTGGACGAGTTCGGCGCGATCCTCCACCAGTTCCCGGTTTCCGTGCGGAGGATGGGCGAGAGCAAGCCTGAGATGGCGATCCAGGTCGATCCGCCGTCCTGGCAGATCCCTGTGCTCGAGCCGCTCACGATGGACATCTCCGAAAGCAACTCTCCCGACGGCACGCCTGTGACGTACTCCTGGTCGGTGACGCCGACGGACGCAGCGATGGAGACGATCGGCGAGACCGCGGCGGTCGCTGTCTTTCCGCGTCCGGGTCTCTACACGATTACCGTTGCCGGCGTGGATGCCGCCGGCGCCTCCGCTTCGATTCAGCGGGAAGCGATCGTCTACGGAGACGACGGCCTGAGCCCGTTCGATTCCTCGCGACTGGATCCATTCTGGAACCTGGAGAACGTGATCCTTCGTCCGAACTACACGACCGGTCCCTACTATTCGCTTTCGGAAGTCCCCGGGAGCCTGATCCTGCAGGTGTGGTCGGATCGCGCGTTCCCGCCGGCGTCGTCGTCGCCTGCATATCCTCTGATTTGGCGCGAGGTCCCGTCCACGACGGACTGGGCGTTCCTGTCCAAGCCGGTTTTGAGAGGGCAGGTGTTTGGCGACTACACGACCGGCGTGCTGGCCGAGACGATCGAGTCCAACAATCCTGTGCGGTACTTCTTCGGGATCGAGGACGGCACGTCGCTCACGGTTCGTCGCGTCACCGCCTCCGGGGCCGCGAGCCTGCTGAAGACCACGCCGTGGAATGTGTCGGAGGCGGAGATTCGCGTTCGGCGCGCAGGCGATGCGCTGTTCTTCGAACAGCGGGTCGACGAGGTGTGGGTGTCCCGACACTCGGTGGCCCTGCCTGTCCGCTGCAAAGCGACGAAGGCCGGACTGGTTCTCGCCACGGATACGCCGCAATCGGTCAAGGTCGGCTTCGACTACGCGATCCTCGTCGATCCGGCGGAGCTTCCGTAACCGAGAGCCGACAGTGGCGCGGTCCGTCGGGGAGTCGTGCCTGTCGTCCCTGTCCTTGGCGCATGGCGTCCTTCGGTTTTTGCCGTCAAAAAACCCAAGAGCGCCATGCGCTAAAGGGAAGGGCGTATGACGCATTCGTCGCGGGTTCTTGAACGGTCACATGCAACCGATGCCGTCCCCCCCGCGCAAGACCTGCCCTCGACCTGATCGGTTCACTCATCGATAGGATGTATGAATACTCCTGTGCCTCCAGCGAGGCCAGTGTAACGACTGGCTCCTTGGGATGCGTCTCATCCATGGGTGGATCGTCGGGAGAGGGTGTCTACGGTCCCGGTCCCTGACGCATGGCGTCCTTCGGTTTTTTGCTGTCAAAAACCCAAGAGCGCCATGCGCCAAGGGAAGGGATACCTCCGATCGGGCTCTGGAAAAGAAACAGGCCCGCGTTCGGGGCGACCGGACGCGGGCCTGTTGGTGCCTGTGTTCGGGGACGATGGCTTAGACCATGTCCTTGAGGTTCTTGAGGGCGCGGATCTTGACGACGTTCCGGGCCGGTTTGGCCTTGAACATGGTCTCTTCTCCGGTGAAGGGGTTGATGCCCTTGTGAGCCTTCACGGCGGGCTTGCGCACGACGATCAGCTTCATGAGGCCGGGGACCGTGTAGGCGCCGGGGCCACGGCTGCTGAGGCTCTTGCCAATCTGGCCGGCCATGGCCTCGAACACCGAGCTGACCTGCTTCTTGGTCAGACCCGTCGTCTCGGCGATCCCCGCCACAACCTCGCTCTTGCTCATCGGTTTGCTTGCTTTGTCTGCCTTTTTCTGCGCCATACCCCATGGCCTCCTTGCTGTGACAACACCATGAAATTGATTTGTAACCACGATGGACATCGGCCACTTGTATGCCGAAATCCAGCCTTTCCATAAGGTTTTCCAGGACCCTTGTCAAGCGAGAATACGAAAATATCGGGAAAACCCGATGTTTTTCAGCGGGCCGAGCGGTCTTCCCGCGGTTCTACCGCACCAGATGCCTGTACTTGATGCGATGGGGTTCGTCGGCCTCCTTGCCGAGCCGTCGCTTGCGGTCGGCTTCGTAGTCGGAATAATTGCCCTCGAACCAGCGGACTTCGCTGTCCCCTTCGAACGCCAGGATGTGCGTCGCGATGCGGTCGAGGAACCATCGGTCGTGACTGATCACGACGGCGCAGCCGCCGAACCGTTCGAGGGCTTCTTCCAACGCTCGCATCGTGTTGACGTCCAGGTCGTTGGTCGGCTCGTCCAGCAGCAGGACGTTGGCCCCTTCCTTCAGGAGGCAGGCCAGGTGGACGCGGTTGCGTTCGCCGCCGGAGAGGTTCAAGACGTTCTTCTGCTGATCCGTGCCGCCGAAATTGAAGCGGGAGACGTAGGCCCGCGAGTTCACTTCGAGCTTGCCCAGGCGGATCGTGTCCCGCTCGCCGGAGATCACTTGCCAGATGGTCTTCTTCGGGTCGAGACTGGCGCGGTCCTGGTCCACGTACGCCAGGCGGACGGTGTCGCCGATGGTGATGGAGCCGGAGTCGGGCTGCTCCTGGCCGGTGATCATTCGGAACAGCGTGGTCTTGCCGGCGCCGTTGGGACCGATGATGCCCACGATGCCCCCGGCGGGCAGGTCGAACGACAGGTTCTCAAACAGGACGCGGTCGCCGTAGGTCTTGGTGAGGTTCTGGGCCTTGATGACCAGATTGCCCAGTCGCGGCCCCGGCGGAATGTAGATTTCCAGGTCCTTGTCCTGCTTTTCCATGTCTTCGTTGAGCAAAGCCTCGTAGGCGTTGATGCGGGCTTTGCCCTTCGCCTGGCGGCCCTTGGGCGACATGTGAATCCACTCCAGCTCGCGTTGCAGCGTCTTCTGTCGTTCGGTCTGGGCCTTGGTCTCCTGCTGTAAGCGAGACTGCTTCTGGTCGAGCCAGGACGAGTAGTTGCCTTTCCAGGGGATGCCCTGGCCGCGGTCGAGCTCCAGGATCCAGCCGGCGACGTTGTCGAGGAAGTAGCGGTCGTGCGTGACCGCGATCACCGTGCCGGCGTATTGCTGGAGATGCCGTTCAAGCCAGGCGATGGTCTCGGCGTCCAGGTGGTTCGTCGGCTCGTCGAGCAGCAGGATGTCGGGCTTCTGGAGCAGGAGCCGGCACAGGGCCACCCGGCGTTTCTCGCCGCCGGAGAGGACCCGGATCGGCGTCTCGCCCGGCGGGCATCGCAGCGCGTCCATCGCCATCTCCAGACGCGAGTCGATGTCCCAGGCGTCCAGGTGGTCGATCTGCTCCTGCAACTGGCCTTGCCGCTCCAGGAGCTGGTTCATCTGGTCGTCGGACATCGGCTCGGAGAACTTGTCGCTGATCTCGTTGTACTCCTTGACCAGGCTCACGATGGCCTTCAAGCCCTCTTCGACGACCGCCTTGACCGTTGCGTTCGGGTCGAGTTGAGGTTCCTGTTCGAGGAATCCCAGGCTGTATCCCGGCGAGAGAACCGCTTCGCCGTTGAACTCCTTGTCGACGCCCGCCATGATCCGGAGCAGCGAGCTCTTGCCCGAGCCGTTGAGGCCCAGCACGCCGATCTTGGCGCCGTAGAAGTACGAAAGCGAGATGTCCTTCAGCACGACCTTGTTGTTGCTGTAGGCCTTGCTGACACGCATCATCGAGTAGATGATCTTTTCCGCACCATTGCTCATTCAGAATACCCTTTTCGATAAAGTCGATCGCCCAAACATGAGCCAGCCACTATACCGGCACGGACCGCTTCTGGCAAGACGCAGCGCGACGGCACAGGCGAATCCCGATGTCGTTTGCCCGGCGGTCCGTCCTGCGATATGATGATGGAGGACCCGGGTCGGGCTCGGGTCCCTGTTTCGGAAAATGCAAACCGGCGATGAGGAGTTGATCGATGAATCAGTCGATGAATCGGCGTGATTGTCTGAGGGTGCTTGGTCTTTCGGGATTGGCGACGGGGTTGGGCGCGTCGCGGTCGCAGGGCCAGAGCGTGGGCGAATCCTCCGGGTTCCAGAGTTCCGTCATTGCCGGCCGCAAGGTCGAGTCCGGCCGGATGAATGCCTCGCTGGTGGGCGGAAAGGTAATCGAGCCGCGGCGCGAGCTGGCGATCCTGGACACGACCGATGTGCTCGTGGTCGGAGGCGGACCGGCCGGCGTCGTGGCGGCCATCGCGGCCAAACGCGCCGGCGCCAAGGTCACGCTCGTGGAACGCTATGGGCACCTGGGCGGTCTCTGGACGGGAGGACTGGTTCTGCTGGTGCTCGGCCATATCGTCCAGGGAGGAAAGCAGGTCTGCCAGGGGATCGGCGAGGAGATCATGCAACGGCTGGACAAGCTCGACGGCGCGATCATCGACCGCAGGCCCGGCGTCAATCCGACCGTCGACGCCGAGGCGGTCAAGTACGTCATGGTCGAGATGATCGAGGAGGCGGGCGTCGACATCTTCCTGCACTGCTGGGGGGTCGAAGCGATCGTCAACGATGGCGCAGTGCAGGGCGTGGTGTTCGAGAGCAAGTCGGGCCGCCAGGCCATCCTGGCCAAAGTGGTCGTCGACGCCACCGGCGACGGCGATGTCTTCGCCTCCGCGGGCGCCGAGTTCGAGCATCGCTCGCACAATGTCGGGCTGGTCTATCGCGTCGGGAACCTCGACCGGGTCGATTCGAGCAAGGCCGGGGATTCGCCAGCGCCCAAGCGGATCGGTTCACGCACCCCTGTGCCGGGCGTCAACTGGGTGAATCTGCGAGGGCCGGAGGTGGACGGCCTGGATGTCGCAACGCTGACGCGGATGGAGCTGAATCATCGCAAGTACATCTGGTCGCACATTCAAAAGACCCGCCGGACGCCGGGCTATGAAAAGGTGTATCTGATGGAGACCGCGCCGCAGCTCGGAGTGCGGATCACGCGGGTTCTCCACGGGCTCGGAACCGTGAAGCTCGACGACCTCAAGGCCGGCACGAAATTCCCCGATGTCGTCGGGGTCGGCGGTTCCGAGAACGGCAATCACGGCCCGTGGCAGATCCCCTATGGAGCTCTGGTGCCGACGAAGATCGACAACGTCCTGGCCGCGGGACGGTGCATCTGCGCCGAGATCCGCATGGCGGATTTGGTCCGCCTGATTCCGAATTGTTTCGTGACGGGCCATGCCGCCGGAGCAGCGGCCGCGGTGGCCGTGCAGGATGGATGCCGGCCTCGCGACGTGGACGTCGTCAAGGTTCAGAAGATCCTCACGGAGCAGGGGGCCTATCTGGGTTGATGGAGCACGAAGTGTCCGAGATTCTGCCCGGCCCGAAGCGAAACCGCATTCGGTTGTCGGTTCGCGTCGTCTGCCTTCTGGCGGCCGGGGCGACGCTGTGGATTTTTGTGTCCCCCTGGGTTCCGTCGCTCAGTCCCTTCGTCGCATTCTCCTCGGCAATCGCCACTCGGAGCTTCCCCACACTGGCGTGGCTTGGCGCTCTGGTCGGTGTCGTCGCGATGGTGAAGCATCGGATCTTCTGTCGGTGGGTCTGCCCGATGGGACTGTGCCTGGAAGCGGCAAGCGGGGTGGGACGCCGTTTGAAACGCAGGTCCCGTCGCTGGCCTTCGCTGGGGCGATGGATCGTCCTGCTGACCCTGGGAGGCGCGTGCCTGGGGTATCCGCTGCTGCTGTGGCTGGACCCGCTGGCTCTCTTTGCCGGCGGGGGGCTCGTCGTGGTCTTCGTATTGACTGTCGTCTGGCCGGACGCCTGGTGCGGATGCGTGTGCCCGCTGGGGGCCTCTGAGGATCTGCTGCACGCAGCCTTCGCATCGGTTCGCTCGCTCATCGGTCCCAAGCTTACCGTCCATACCGACACCGGCCTTTCCAGACGTGTCGTCCTGGGCGCGGCAGTCGGTGCGGGATCGGCGGGGGTCCTTGGCCTGTTTCGGAAGAGTGATCCGCAGCCGCTTCGCCCGCCGAACGCTCGAACGGGGACGCAGTTCTCATGCCTGTGTACGCGATGCGGCAACTGCGTGCGGGTTTGCCCGACCGGGATCATCGAGCGAGATCGGGGAGGGCACGGCCTGGCGAGCTTGTTGACGCCCGTCCTGAGTTTCGAGAAAGGCTGCTGCCGCGAGGATTGCACGCGATGCACCGAGGTCTGTCCCAGCGGCGCGATCCTGCCCCTGCGTATCGAGGACAAGTTGAGTGCGCGGATCGGCCGGCCGCGGGTGGATGTGGATCTGTGCCTGCTGAGCGAGGATCGGGAATGCTCGGCGTGCGCCCGATGGTGCCCTTGCGGCGCGATCCGGTACGTGTTCTCTGAGACGACGTACTCGCTCCAAGTGCAGATCGATCCCCGGAAATGCAACGGCTGCGGCGCATGCGAGGCCGCCTGTCCGACGAAGCCCCGCAAGGCCATCGTCGTTCAACCGGTCTGATCGAGATCCATTTTTCCGCAATCCTGGGGGGAGATGGAGCGTCTTGCTACGAGAATGAAGATCTGTCGGTGCTGATGGCCTGACTTCTCTGGAAGTGTGGGTCGTGATGAGAATATTGCCGATTGCAGCTTTGGTTGTCCTGGCGGCCCCGGGGGCGATTGCCCTGACTCCGTTCGAAGGCCTCGGGGCCCCCATGCCACGAAACCGGATCGATGAACTGGTTTTTGGCAGGCTGGAACAGTTGGGCATTCAGCCGGCCAATCCTTGTTCGGATGCCGTATTCGTTCGGCGGGTGTATCTCGATGCAGTCGGCACGTTGCCCACAGCCCGGGAGGCGCGATCGTTTCTCGATGATCGCAGTCCGAACAAACGGGAGATCCTGATCGACCGACTGCTGGAGCGGGAGGAGTTCGCGGACTACTGGGCGATGAGGTGGAGCGATCTCCTGCGGGTCAAATCGGAATTCCCGATCAATCTGTGGCCCAACGCGGTCCAGGGCTATCACCGTTGGATCCGGACGTCCATTCGCGAGAACAAACCCTACGACCGGTTCGTCCGCGAGATGCTGACCGCCAGCGGGAGCAACTTTCGTGTGCCGCAGGTCAACTTCTACCGTGCGGTCCAGAGCAAGGAGCCCAGGGCCCTCGCCCAGGCGGTGGCGTTGACATTCATGGGCGTGCGGGCGGAAAGCTGGTCCGACGAGCAGTGGACGCAGATGGCGGTCTTCTTCTCCCGAATCGGCTACAAACCCACGGGCGAATGGAAAGAGGAGATTGTGCTGTTCGACCCGAACCGGCCTGCGGCAGAGACCGCGGTCCTACCGGACGGGACCTCGGCGCCAGTGGTCTTGGACCGCGACCCGCGTGAGGTTTTCGCCGAGTGGTTGGTCGGCGCGAAGAACCCGTGGTTCGCCCGAAACGCGGTCAATCGTCTCTGGTCCTGGCTGATGGGCCGAGGCATCATCCACGAGCCCGACGATGTCCGGCCGGACAATCCGCCGAGCAATCCGCAACTCCTGGCCTTTCTCGAGAGGGAATTGGTCGAAGCCCGCTACGATCTCAAGCACGTGTGCCGGCTGATTCTGAACTCGCAGACGTACCAGCTCTCCTGCATTCGCCGGACGGATCGTCCCGACGCGGAAGCGAACTTCGCAGCCTATCCGTTGCGCCGGCTCGAGGCGGAGGTGCTGATCGACGCGCTGAACCAGATCACGGGCACGACGGAGAGATACTCCAGCGCCATTCCCGAGCCGTTCACGTTCATTCCCGAGGACCAGCGATCGATTTCCTTGGCCGACGGCAGCATCACGAGTTCCTTCCTGGAGATGTTCGGCCGCTCGCCGCGGGACACCGGTCTGGAGTCGGAGCGGAACAGTCGTCCCACAGCGGACCAGCGTTTGCACCTGCTGAACTCCAGCCATATCCGGCGGAAGATCGAGCAGGGGCCCGCGATGCAGAACCTGCTGCGTTCCAGGGCCAAGCCACGGGAGGTCATCGATACTCTGTACCTGACGATCCTCTCGCGTTTTCCGACGGAGGAGGAGTTGAAGATCGTGGCCGCGTACCCCAAGGCCGGTACGGGCGGAAGCCGCGATGCCGCCATCGACCTGGCCTGGGCCCTGATCAACAGTCCCGAGTTCCTGTATCGACATTGAAAGGGCATCCGCCGATGAACATCTCGCTTTCCCGACGTGACGCGATGCGTCTCGGGCTTGTCGGCGCCGCCGGCCTGATGGTGGGGGGCCGCAGTGCCCGCGGTGCGCCGGCGACCCGCAAGCCCGCTCGGGCCAAGGCCGTCATCCAGATCTGGATGTGGGGCGGGCCGGCCCATCTGGATACGTTCGATCCCAAGCCCGAGGCGGGCAACGACTACACCGGCCCGCTGAACAAGCCCATCCCCACCAACGTGGACGGGATCGTCATCGGCGAACTGCTGCCCCTGCTGGCCAAGCAGGCGGACAAGTACGCGATCATTCGCAGCATGACGCACGGGGTGAACGCCCACGAAACGGCCTCCTACAGGGTCCAGACCGGCCGGATGCCGGGCGACGGCCAGGTCTACCCTTGCGTCGGGGCCGTAGTCTCGCTGTTCAAGGGCTATGACGCCGGCTATAGCGGCCTGATCCCGCCGTACATCGTGCTGACCGATTTGCAGGGACGCTTCTCCGAGGCGGGGTTCCTGGGCTCCCGCTACAAACCCTTCGCCACCGGCGGCGATCCTGCGAGAACCCCGTTCGTCGTGGAAGGCGTCGTCGCGCAGGGCATCTCCCAGCAGAGGCAGCGGAACCGTCGGGACCTGCTGGGCCGGTTGAACACGCTGGGTCGCGCCATGAAGGATGATCCGCAACTGGCCGCCAACGAACGCTGCGAGGACCAGGCCTACGATCTGATCCTCGGCGAAGGGGCCAGGGTCTTCGATCTGGCGGATGAAAAGGACGAGCTGCGGGAGCAGTATGGCCGCAACACATTCGGGCAATCCTGTCTGATGGCCCGAAGGCTGGTCGAGCGGGGCGTTCCCTACGTCACGATCAACTACAAGGGCTGGGACACGCACAAGCAGCATTTCCAGATCATGCGGCGCAAACTCCCGGAAATGGACCGCGGCATGGCGACCCTGCTGCAGGACCTCTCGGACCGCGGTCTGCTCGACAGCACGATCGTCTGGTGGGGCGGCGAGTTCGGCCGGACTCCTCGGGTCCAGTGGGAACCGCCCTGGAACGGCGGCCGAAACCACTTCGGCAAGGTCTTCTCCGTCGTCGTCGCCGGCGGCGGATTCAAAGGCAGCCGCGTGGTCGGGGCCACGGATGCCACGGGCGAGGAAGTGAAGGACCGACCCGTGCACCCGGCGGATCTGATTGCCGGCATGTACGAATTGCTCGGCATCGACCCGGCGGCGAAGCTGCCTCACCCGCAGGGGCTGGCGATTCCCGCATTGCCCCCAGGGGGCGCGCGACTGGCGGAAATCCTATAAGAGGGTGTTTCATGGATTGGTCCAAGCGAGTTGCCGTTGCGGGGTTGACTGTGTGCCTGGCGGTTGCTTCCGTCGCCGTCGCGCAGAACAGTCCTCGCGTCGGCTACGTCTGTCCCGCCGGAGGCCAAGCGGGTGATACGTTTCAGGTCGTGATCGGCGGGCAATACCTCGATGCCGCCGGCCGGGCGTTCTTCTCCGGCCACGGCGTTCAGGCCGTGACGGTCGGGCACGTCAAGCCGCTCACGCAGAAGGAGTTCAACGAGCTGCGGGAACAGGCCGGCCAGTTGCAGGAGAGGAAAGCCGCTGCGACCAAGGGCGCACGAAGCGACGCACCGGAGTCCCTGGAGTGGACAGCCGAGGATGAGCGGACGCTTGCCGAGATCCGAAAGACGCTGGCCGAACGCGCCCCTAACCGGCAGGCCAATCCCGCCATTTCCGAGACGGTCACGCTCTCGATCACCCTGTCGCCGGGTGCCCAGCCGGGCGTACGCGAAATGCGGTTCATGACGGCTGCCGGTCTGTCAAGTCCTCTTGTGTTCCATGTGGGCCGGTTGCCGGAGGTGGTCGAGAACGAACCGAAGGACGAAGCGGCAGGCATGGCCCGAACCGGGGTCCGGCCGGGGAAGATCGTCCAGACGGAGATGCGGGTCTCGCTGCCGGCGGTTCTCAACGGCCAGATCCTGCCGGGCGACGTGGACCGGTATCGTTTCGCGGCCAGAAAGGGACAGAAGCGAATGGCACTGCCGTCCACAAGGCGTGCGATACCAGGGGTTTATGTTTTCCGCAGTTGCTGGCGGAGTTGCTCTCGGGGTCGTTGCATGAGGGGGTAGCGGTGGCGACGGCGTTTGAGGACCCGTGGCTCGATGCGGCC
>DATIKY010000234.1:0-2110 GCA_035476995.1 Sedimentisphaerales bacterium
CAGAAAACGGGTCAATTCCGGCTTGAGTTGCATAATCGTACTGGCGTCCATACCGATGACCTCCCAAGAGAAGTTTCATTCCTATGGGATCATCGGTTGGCCGCTTAGGTTCTCTTAAGCTTTTGTAGCGTTGTAGTACTAAGGTGCCTCTCGCAACGCCTCGCATTCCGCGTGGGGTCACCGCGGGCCAACCTGCGGCCGGGGGCCGCGTGTTTCGTCGCTCGTCGCTCGGAGCGGCTGGGCGATGGTGTGATTATGGAGCGGCAGGGGCAGGGTGTCAAGAGCGGAAAGCGGCTTGGCCGCGTGGATGCGTGGATGCGTCGAAGCGTGGGAGGGAATGTGAAGCGGGCCTCATGAAGCGTGAAGCGGGATGCGTTAAGCGTTCCGGCCGGAGGCCGGGTCTTTCGTCGCACGGCCCTGAGCCGGAAGGCGTCACTGCATTCGGCAGTGTACTCCTTGACCGTTTCATTGGGATCGGCACCGCCCAGCACTTTGTGAAGGACCTTGCCTGTGGCCTCATCTCCTCACGACCATTCTCGTGACAGACTTCATGGCGAACCTCCGCAAAAGGCAATCCGATATCCAGGCGTTCCACAAGAGGATCGGCGCACGAGTCCATGAAGACATCAAGACAGGCGACAATGATCAGGGCGCGTGGGCGCCTTTGATGATGTAGCCGCCGGACTTCTCTTCCGCCTCCAGGTCGAGGATGCCCTGGGCCTGGGCCTCCTCCAGCAGTTGGCTGAAGGAGCGGAAGCCGTAATAGGATTCGCTGAATCCCGGCCGGCGTCGCTTGAGCGTCTGCTTGAGCATGGAGCTCCAGATCTTCTCGCCTTCGCCCCGCTCCTCGACCAAAGCTTCGTACGTCTGGACGATCAGGTCCCAGGCCTCCTGCTTCTTGTCCTTTTCCTCGGGGGTCTTGGCGACCGCCTTGGGGGCGTGACCTTTCGCGTGTCTGCGCGACTGCTGCTCCTTGGAGGCCTCCTTCCGACGGGCGGGCGGACGGCGCACCAGATCGTCGTAGTAGATGAACTCGTCGCAGTTGGCGATCAGCAGGTCGGACGAGGAGTTCTTGACGCCGATGCCGATGACGATCTTGTCGTTCTCCCGCAGCTTGCTGACTAGGGGCGAGAAGTCCGAGTCGCCGCTGAGGATCACGAACGTGTCCAGGTGCTCCTTCGTGTAGCACAGGTCCAGGGCATCGACCACCATGCGGATGTCCGCGGAGTTCTTGCCCGACATCCGCACGTGCGGGATCTCGATCATCTCGAACGACGCCTCGTGCATCGTCGGCTTGTATTCCTTGTACCGCTCCCAGTCGCAATAGGCCTTCTTCACGACGATATTGCCCTTGAGCAGCAGCCGTTCGAGCACCTTGCCGATGTCGAACTGGGTGTAGTTGGCGTCGCGAACGCCCAGCGCGATGTTCTCAAAATCGCAGAACATCGCCATGTTCTTGGTGTCAGCCCGATTGCTCATCGTATGGTTCCTTCCATCCAGAAACACTCTTCATAGGGGGCCCGGCACTCATCCTGTCTGGGCGTCGACGGGCAACTCCGATAATCTATCGGCCCAATCCTACCGCGACTTTGGCCTTGATTCCAGCAGGATTTGGACGGCGGGAACTCCCTGGGCCGTGTTCGTGCACGCGACGGCTGAAACACGAAGGTCCCGGTCGTGGGACCGGAGGCCCTCGCCGGCTACTTCAGATCGAGGCGTTGGACGTGAATCAATCGATGTCCGAGCATGTCCACGGCCCTCGTCGTCCAGGAACACCTGACGAATGTCGTCCTCCGTTGCATCGGCTACACGGATGTGTCCTTCAGTGTCCAGTCCTATAATCCTTCCGTTCCGTCATGACCGTGCTCATCGAGCTCCTCGCACGCGCTGGAGCCCCAAATCCCGCACTGCCCACCGAGGATCAGTACCAGAGGAACTCGATGGCGGCGTCGATGAACTGGATCAAGGCGCGAATGGCACTGCCGTCCACAAGGCGTGCGATACCAGGGGTTTATGTTTTCCGCAGTTGCTGGCGGAGTTGCTCTCGGGGTCGTTGCATGAGGGGGTAGCGGTGGCGACGGCGTTTGAGGACCCGTGGCTCGATGCGGCC
>DATIKY010000235.1:0-11400 GCA_035476995.1 Sedimentisphaerales bacterium
CAAGCTGTTCTTCCGGCTTGTCCAGCAGGCTGTGCAGACCGAACCGGTCCCCTATGATCGCCTGGTTCAGGTCGCAGGCAAACGTCGACTTCTGGGGCACAACCCATAGTGTGCACCTCAGTCAAGTAAATACCCCGTTCATCGAACTGTTGCTCTCGGGGAGTTTGGCACATCGGAGATTTCACGAGGGGTCGCGAAACGAGCCTCGGGCTCCCCCTCGCACACATCCGCGCTGGGGAGCCTCTCGTCACCGACGGACGGTCCACGCCGTGGGTCAGGCCTTCCCCCTTCTCCCCGTTGGTATCCCGAAAGCGTTAAACGGTGCGCCGCGAACACCACCGGCCCACGATGCTCGTGCAACCACGGACATCCAAGCCATCGCCATCTCCTTTCACAACAGCAACAGCCAACGGACGTCGCGAGCCGGGGCGGTCACTGGATCGTGACCGCGGTGCCGCTGATGCTGACCATGAGCATCGAGCCCTGCGGACCCACGGTCTCGATATCGATATCGATTCCGACGATCGCGTTGGCCCCAAAGGCGGCGGCCTCCTGCTCGATCTCCTCGAAGGCGATCTGTCGGGCGTCGCGAAAGGCTTTCTCGTAGGCCCCGGACCGGCCGCCCACGATGTCGCGGATGCCCGCCATGATATCCTTGAAAATATTGGCGCCCAGGATGGCTTCGCCGTTGACGGCGCCATGATACTGCGTGATGCGATGGCCTTCAATGCTCGGTGTCGTTGTGAAGATCATTGTGAGTTCTCCTTATAGGCGTTTTCTTTCACAGACGCGCGAGGAGGCTCTTTCTTCACGGTTTCCTGTCATGAACTCACGGAGTCTGTGTTACGAACTTCCTTCTTTCCTTCTTGCAGAGGATCTGGATGACGTTGCGGCCGGACAGGGCCGCCGAGGGAACGCCGCCGCCGGGCTCGACCCACTGGCCGGCCATGTAGAAGTCCTTCAAGCCGGGGAGGGTCCTGCTCATGCGGAACGGAGGAAACGTCTTCTTCGAAATCAGCCAGCCTTCCATGCTGCCTTGCCAGTTGCCGGTGTAGCGCTCCCACGTCATGGGCGTGGCGACGTCGCGCATCTCGACCTGCGCCGCCAGGCCGGGGTAGTGCCGTTCGAGGATGTCGATCACCTGGTCGGCGGTTCTCTCTTTTTCCGCTCTGTATCGTTCGGGGTCTTCCTTCAGGTTCCGCCAGTATGTGTAATCGGCAGGCAAGAGCGTCTTCAGGAGCGTCTTGCCCGGCGGAGCGAGGGTTCGATCGAAGTTGACGATCTCGACGCCGAGATGCCTGTGTTGCTGTCCGCCAATCATCGCGGGGAGATCCAGAGGGTAGATCACCGTCGCCGGGAGCCCGTCGAAGGAGCGAGCGACGCCTAACGAGATCTGGATCAGCGGCGGGAATGTCGGGAGGTTGTCGTAGTAGCTCCGGATCTTGTCGCTGACGTAACGGCCACCCAGCATGTCGAAGATTGTCGCGTGGCCGTCCGCTGCCGATATCGTGATATCGCCGCGATGCTCCGTCCCGTCCGCCAGCCGCACACCCACGGCTCTGTCCCGCTCGACCAGGATCTCCGCGACCGGGGAACGATACTGAATCTTCCCTCCCAGGGCGAGGTATCGGCGCTCGATGCTGCGCGAGAACTCGAGCGAGCCGCCTTCCGGATAGCCGGCGGACTTGCGATGCATCCAGGCCAGGATCATGAGGACGCAGGCCATCGGGAAATCCGGGAGGTCGGAAATGCAGGGAAACGCATCCCGCAGGAACGGGTCGGCGAACCGTTGGGCGTACTCCTGGATTGTGATCTTCTTCCACTTCGACATCAGCCTGAGAAACGGGAACATCCGCACCAGGAACCCGATTCCGTCGAGGGTCCCATACAACTCCGGCGCCTTGTCCACGGGCAGATCGTACTTGTCGCAGGTGCGTACGGCCCCCGTCAATTCCTCGATCATCCGCGCATCCTGCGGGGCCAGCTCTCGCATGTGTTGTTCCAACCGGTCGATGTCGCAGTAGACGATGAAGGCCTTGCCGCCTTTGCCCTCGATGCGCAGGAACTCCTCATGATCGATCATGCGCCGGCCCTGGACCGCCCCCAGTTCCTCCCAGATCCGGTGGAAGCCGAGCCCCGGCGAGGACCCGACCAGCCAGTGCAGGCAGCCGTCGATGGTGTAGTCCTTGCGTTTCCAGGATGTGCACAGACCGCCGGGACTGTCGTGCATCTCGAAGATCTGTGTGCGGTAGCCGTTCATCCGGCCGTAACAGCCGGTGGACAGGCCGGCGATGCCGGCCCCAACGATGACGATTGACTTCTGATCCATGGTGCTGGCCTTTCATGAAAGGAGGCACCCGTATGCCCGGCCGTGCATGGGACTCACTGTCGCTACGGATTCGCGGGCTTCTCCGGCAGCTTCTTGTTCATCTGGGCCTGGCTCAGGGCCGCCAGGCCGCCCATGGCGCCGAGGTTCATGGTCTCCAGGGCCGAACTGGGGACGATGATCATCGAACCTTTCTCCTTGAGGCCTTCGAAGAGCATGTTCATGCCGCGAAGGTGCATGGCCATCGGGTTGGCCTCGTACTGCCTGGCGGCCTGGGCGAAGTTCTCCGCGATCTCCGTCTCGGCGGTGGCCAGAATGATTCGGGCCTGGCGCTCCCGCTCGGCCTGGGCCTGCTTGGACATCGCGTCCTCCAGGTCCTTGGGGATGATGATGTCGCGGATCTCGACGGATTGGACGGTGATGCCCCAGGGATTGGTTTTCTCGTCGAGGATTTCCTTGAGGCGGTTGCCCAACTCGCCGCGATGGGTGAGCATGTCCGCCAGCTCGTGGGTGCCGATGATGTCCCGCAGGGCGGTCTGGGCCGAGAGCACGATGGCCAGATAGAAGTTCTCCACTTCGAGGATGGCCTTCTTGGCGTCCCAGACCATCCAGAAGCAGATGGCGTCGACGTTGACCGGGACGGTGTCCTTGGTGAGCGTGGATTCGGAGTTGAAGTCCGTGGCGCGGATTCGCATATCGACGGTCTGGACGACGCTCTCGATGATCGGCACGATGAAGAACATGCCCGGCCCCTTGAGCCGGTGGAACCTGCCCAGGCGAAGGATGACCGCGCGGTCCCACTGGTTGGCGACCTTGAGGGCGAACAGGATGTAGACGGCCAGGAAGACGGTTACGCCGGCTACCGCGGGGTTGATCTCGGTCCATTGCCCGACGATGAAGTAGTTGACGACAAACCCGGCCGCCAGGACCAGAATCGCGGCCAGAAACGCCGGGAGGTTCATCTCGGCGCTGGGGATTTTGAAGCTCTCCACGTACTTGCGGGCGATGGCCACCGGTTGCTCTGCGTTCTTAATCTTGGGTCTCATGGTTTTTCCTCCCTTGCAGGTACTCGATGATGTCTGTGAGCGTCAGGTTGTACTGGTGTCCGCGGGCGACCAGCTCATCGCAGAGCTGGGCCAGCATGCGTTTCTTCTCCGCGTCGCCGATCTCGATCTGCTGATGGCTGACGAAGGTCCCGGTGCCCTGCTGGGTGTCCAGGGTGCCGAGAAGCTCCAGATCCGAGTAGGCCTTGCGTACGGTGTTGGGGTTGATCTGGAGTTGCACCGCCAGGTCCCGCACCGTGGGCAGTTGCTCGCCGGGCAGGAGCCGCTCGGAGGCGATGCCGCAGCGGATCTGATCGACGATCTGGCGGTGGAAGGGCACGCCGCTCTTGAGATCCAGCTTGAATGGTATCATGTTGATTTCTCCCGAATTCAACTAGAGTTCTAATGATACAGACGTCGAGTGTACTAGTAATATATCACATTAAATGGGTGAAGCAACAAAAAAACGCAACAAAGAACCGACTCATCCGATTCTTGTGTACTTCCTGGTGCGTTGGGGGCTCTGCCCCCCGCCCCCCGGCATTTATCGCGTTGGGCCAATAGCGTGAAGTTGGATAAACCTGAAGGAAACCGACGGGCAAGCCCCCTGCGGCCCGTGCCTGCGTTCGTTCGGTGTGTTCTCGATCATAATCATGGGCGAGACCATCCGGCTCCGCCGGGGCTCCCGCACCACCATGCTGCTGGCGTAAGGCGAAAAATGCCAGGGGTCCAGGGACCGCGTCCGCGGACGTGGGACGTTGCGCAACCACAGAAGCACGCAAGAACCGAATAAGTCCTGATTTTTCACCCGAGCCGGCTTTTTTCTTGAAGTCTTTACAAGTGTAGAGTAAAATCGGCAACGTTAAAGCGAAAGGAGGTTGCCATGGCGACGAGAGATCAGGAACTGACGGAAGCCGAGTGGGAGATCATCCGGGTGGTGTGGGAGCGACAGCCCTGCGCCGCGCCGACCGTCCAGGAGGAACTGGTCGTCCGCAAGAAGTGGACCTACAGCACCGTGAAAACCCTCATGGACCGCATGGTCGCCAAGGGCCTGCTCACGACCGAGCGAATCCGCAATCTGATTCTGTACCGTGCGGCCATCGGCCGGCAGGAAGCCCAGCGAGGCGAGCTGCTCAAGACCGTCAAGCGAGCCTTCGGCGGCGCGTTCACTCCCATGATGCAGTTCATGGTCGAGAACGACACGCTCTCGCAGAGGGAGCTCGACGAGTTGGAGAGCCTGATCCAAAAAAAGCGGAAGAATGAAGGGTGAAGTTTCAAGTTTCAAGTGTGAAGTGTGAAGTGGAGCCAGCGCGCCTCTTGCTTCAAACTTGACACTTCAAACTTCAAACTCTCCTCTGATGCGGAGGTGCAAGCATGAACGCAGTAGTGGAAATCCTCAACGCCGCGGGGCAGGCATTCGTCGAGTTCGCGCTGCCCATGCTCATCCAGTCCGGCGTGTTGATCCTGATCCTCCTGGCGGTCGACGCGGTCCTGCGTCGAAGGGTCCGCGCGGTCTTTCGATACTGGATCTGGATGCTCGTACTCGTCAAGCTCGTGCTGCCCCCGTCGCTGGGCTCGCCGGTGAGCGTCGGCACCTGGTTCGGTGAAACGCTCGATGTCCCCTCGGCCTCGCTCCTGGAACTTCAGTCGCCTGTGGCCGTCGAACCCCGGGTGACGGAATCGGCCCCGACGATCTCCGCGGCGTTCTCTCCGCCGGACTTGATGATCGCCGAGCCGCCGACGCCGACTCCGGCGGTGCGATCCGAAACGCCGGTACAGGTCGCCAACCCAACTCCATTCGCACAAGAGCCGCCGGTGTCCCTCGATTGGCAGGGCCTTTCGCTGGTGATCTGGTCTTTGGTTGTGTTCGCGCTGACGTTGCTGCTCATCCAGCGGGCGTTCTTCGTGCGAGGGCTTCTCGGCCAATCGGAGCCAGCGAATCAAGCCGGGTTGAGCGAGTTGGAGGATTGCCGTCGCCGCCTTGGCCTGCGAAGGGCGGTCGCTCTTCGGCTCTCGCCCAACGCCACCAGTCCCGCGGTCTGCGGCCTGCTGCGCCCGGTGATCCTGATTCCGCAGTCGATCGCATCGCGATTGCAGCCGCAAGACCTGCAAGCGGTCCTCCTGCACGAACTGGCCCACGTCAAGCGAGGCGACCTCTGGATCAACCTCATCCAGACGCTACTCCAAATCGCGTATTTCTACAACCCGCTGCTCTGGCTGGCCAACGCGATGATCCGCCGGACCCGCGAGCAGGCGGTGGACGAGACGGTCCTCGTCGCGATGGGCGAAACCGCGTCTCAGTACCCTGAGACGTTGGTCAACATCGCCAAACTGGCCTTCACCCGCCGGCCCGCGCTGAGCCTGCGTCTGATCGGCGTCGTCGAATCAAAGAGCGCCCTGACCGCCCGCATCAAGCACATCCTCAACAGGCCCATTCCCAAGACCGCCCGGCTCGGCCTGTTCGGACTTCTGACCATTCTCCTCGTCGCGGCCGTCCTGCTGCCCATGGCCAAGGCCAGCCAGAACGAGAAGGACGCACCTTTGTCCCGGCTGGCGGTATTACCCAACTGCGGCGTCTGGCTGTCGGACATCAACGGGCAGGATCTGCCCGTGCTCGATTTCCCCGGCGAGAGGATCATCGTGCTGTCCGCTGTCCAAAAGGAACGCGATCTCCTGCGCATGACCGGCCCCCAAGGCCAGGGAGATGTCCTTTACTACTACGACAGCGAAAAGGACAAGCCCAAGATCACCTTCATGGGAAGCGCCGGCCTGGGCGGGGAACCGGTATCCAATGAGTACGAAATGGTCACGATCACGCCGATGCAGATGCCCTTCGAAACGACCGTCACCACACGAAGCGGCGGCAAATTCGATATCGAGATCATTCGCGCGGACGAGCAGGCGTGCTCCATCCGGTTCCAGCCTCTCAAGGACTCCCATATCGCATTCAAGGCCATTTGGGGCGAAGGGATCACGGCCGAGTTGCTCGGAGTCTGCGAGCATCCTAGTGAAGGCAAGGGCTGGTGGCGACCTGATGGCAGTCCGCTGTCCGAAGCTCCCGATGTGAGAGAAGGCTCTGCCCTTCTTCGTTCTTCTGGCGGAGAGGCGGCGTATGAAGTTGCCGTTCGTGTGAATCACAGGTCCAACGGCGGGCTTGCCAGCATCGGCATCTCGTCCTCCGACGGCCGTAGCACCAGCGGTGGCGTTTACGACGCCAAGGATGGCAGTTCGATCTACGATCTATGCTGGGCGGCGGCCATCCTTCCCAAGAGCCAAGAAAGCTGCTCGGTTCGCTGTCGTGTCATGACCGGTCCATGGGAGACGACGGCGCGCGTCTCAGCAGAGGTTCTAGGCAGTCAGCGCATGACCATCAACGGGGTGACATTCTGTGACGCCGGCGATGACCCGAATGAGGGCGCAACAGTCACCGCAACCTACGACTTCCCCAATCGGCGCTGCGGAATCCGGGCGGTTACGACGGATGGCCACATCGTTGACGCCACCGGCCAAAGCAGCGGTGGATACGCGGGGCGACATCAACAGAACACCGTGCACTTTCGTGGACTCGGCCTGGCGGAGATCGCTGAATTCGAGTTCCGCACGCGGCCTTGGATGTTGATCGAGTTCACCAATGTCTCTCTCCGCCCTGGGCGGTGGACGGGTGTCGCCGTTCACGACAATCTCGCGGAAAACCAGGTTAGAGAGGCCAAGGTTCTCCTGCCTGAGTTGGACAAGCGACAGGTGGTTCTCGATCTGGCGACGGGCGAACTGGTCCCGCTGCCGGCGACGGGACCGGAACCGCAGAAGATCCAACAGGCTCTGCGCCAGTTGGGCAAAGGCGACTTCCTGTACGACGTCGATCTCGGCGACCGCACGCTGATCTTCCTCCGCGACGCCAGGTCCGAGCCGCCCGGCGAGGAAACCGGCAAGCCGTTCGTTACGGGCCATCTCATCAAGAATCCGCCGGAGACAATCACCGTGGTCACGAAAGAGGGCCGCAGATACAAGGTCACAATTCTGGCGGCGGACGCGAAAGGCTGTATGCTGAAATACTCACCCATCTCGCCCGACAAGAGTGCCGCCGGAGCCATTCCTGTCGAGCCGAAGCCTCCAAGCATGGTGGGACTGCCCAACGGCGTGACGGTCGAGTTTCTTGGGCTCCGCGATTGCGGCAGCAAGAAGGAATCGTGGTGGCGGCCGGACGGCGAGGTGCTGCCCGAGGCCCCCTACGGGTATTCGACGTACATTCGCAGCATGGAGCCCAACCAGCTCTATGAAGTCCTGTTCCGCATCAGCAGCCCGACCGGCAGAACCTTCGCAAAGATGGAATGGACTCGCGGAAGGTCCACCAGTGCGACCGTTCTCCACAGGGACGGAGGCCGCAGGAGCAGGGATTTCCCCGACGATGCCGGCGATCTGTTCAACGCTACCCTGACTCGATGGCCCGAGGTCAACCAGGTGCGGCTCGACATCGGTGTCGGCTTGGACAATGCCTGGGAACTGCTTGGCATCCTGGATAGCCAGGCTCTCCAGGCGGTCGCGTTCTCCGACGCGGTCATCAACCCCGCCAGGGGAGAGGGCGGAATGACCCTGGTGACCGTGAAACATCGAATCTCAGACCGGGAGGTCGGGCTGGTCGCCGTCGACAAGTACGGATTCGTGCACGAGCCCGTGGGATGTCGCACCGAGCAAGGCGGCGACGTCGTCACCTGCGAGTCTCGGTTCGAGTTGCCGCTGGCAGAGGTCCGACAGTTCCGCCTGGAGGCTCAGAAGCTGACGTGGCTGGCCTTCGACAATGTCTCGCTTCGACCGGGGCAGAAGACCGACGTCCGGACTGCGACCGGGCCGCGAAGCGATGCCAGGGACTCGTCCGGCCTTGTGGCGAAGCTGCCCAACGGCGCTGTGGTGGAGCTTGTCGGGATCCGCGATTACGCCGGCGGCGATGAGTCTTGGTGGCGGCCGGATGGAGAGGTGCTGTCCGTTCCTCCCTATGACAGTTCAGGTGGGGTTCGCGGGGGTACGCCGAAGACGATGTATGAAGTCCTGTTCCGCATCGAAGCGGCCGCAGGCAAGGCTTTCGCGGAGACGAGATGGAGCGACGGGGACAGGTTCGTCCCCGGTCTTGTCCGCGGGATCAGCTATGGGAGCCGCCCCGACAGCGACATCCCCCGCGAGGCGGATCGTCTGTTCTCCATTATGCTTCACCCGCGCCGCGGGGCGACCGAAACACGGATCGACGTCGGCGTCGGCCTGGACAACGCCTGGGAACTGCTTGGCTCGCTGGACGGCCGTGCATCGAACGCGACCGTTACGGTCCCCGGCGCAGTCATCCAACCCGCCAGGGAAGAGGAGGGCAAGACCGTGGTGACCGTCTCTCACCAGTTTGCGGACCGTGCGGTCCGGCTGGTGGCGGTCGATCGACAAGGTTTCATTCGTCAGCCCACGAAGCGCAGCGACGGACGAAGGGACGACGGAGACACGTACGAGGCCGCCTTCGAACTGCCGCCGGCGGAAATCCAGGAGGTCCGCCTGGAAGTCCAGAAGCTGGCGTGGGCGGCCTTCCGGAACGTCTCGCTTGAGGCGGGAAAGAAGACTGCGGTCCACGCCGCTGTGCAATCGGAATCCTCCTCCGATGCATCCGTCCGCGCGGTCGTCCTGCCCGACGTGGACCGCGAGGCGAAGATGCTCGATCTGGCCACGGGCGAGACTCTCCCTCTCCCGCAGGCGGGTTCGCCCGACGAGATCTGGCGGGCGATCGGCATGCTCGGCCGGGGCGACCTGGTCTATGACAGCAATGCCTTGATCCTGGTCCGCGAGGCCGTTTCGGATCAGGCCCACGTTGGACCGACGCCGCCGTTCAAGACCTATGACATCAAACCGCCCTTGCCTGTCGCGTTGACCGTGACGACCGCGGAGGGGGCACGCTTCAAGGTCACGATCCTCGCAGCCGACGAGAGGGGCTGCACGCTGAAGTACTCTCGCATTCCGGCCGACAGGGGCGCTGGCGGAGGCGCCCCTGTCGAGCCGGAGAAGACCGCGGAGACGCTGGAGTTCCGCATCGCGCCGCGGTCGATCGATCTGGATGCCGGCGTGATCGAGAAACTCAAGCAGACGTTCTCGCATGGCGGCAGTCTTCCCGAGCCGGACTTCGCCTGGTTCCCCATCCGGACGGACCTGACCGGTCAGCCCTTCGCGATTACCCACGAGTCCGGCGGCAAAGCGTACGTGCTGCTGTGGAACAAGCCGCCCCACATGATCCTGGCGAGCCAGGACTGGGGTCTGGAGAGCGTCTACAGGGTCGCCGACGCCAATCGCCGGCCGGCCATCGGACTGACCTTCAACGACAAGGGCGCTTCTCTCTTTCACGATCTGACCGCGGCTCACGTCCAACAGAACCTGGCGATCGTCGTCGAAGGCACGGTAGTCGGCATGCCCAACATCTCCGCGCCGCTTGGCCGGGCCGCCATCATCACCGGCCGTTTCACCGAGCAGGAGATCGAAGTCCTGCTGGCGGTCCTGCGTAGGAACGTCGGACGGAAACCCTCCGAACCCGGCGTGGCGCGGGTTCTCGACGTTGTCGGCGGAGAATGGACCGATCTTGGCGAGGCGATCCCGCCGGATGCGAATGATACACGGACGCTCGCGCCCGGCGTCGTTCTGGACGGCATCGGGCAGGACGTCGAGGGCAAGCTGTTTGCCTCATCGATTCGCGATCTCGACGCGACCGCTGGACGGGAGTATCGATTCGTGATCCGCTGGAAGGACGGACGGGTCCAGGAGCCCCAGTACCGTACAACCCTGGATCGGTTCGGCCGCGGGCTGTGGGAGAAGTTCACGTTCGATGCATGGTACAACGACCGGCAGATCGAATGCTTTCAACTGCAATCCCGCCGGGCCGAGGGAGGTCGCGGTTCCACGATTCTCTCGGCGGCCGATGAGATCGCAGTCGCGACGGTGGGGACGGCGAAGCCCGGGCCGACGACGGCTGCTCCGCCCGGGCGGTATGCGCTGTCGTTCGACGGACAGGGCGATTATCTGTACGTCCCGGATTCCGAGAGTCTCCGGAAACCGCAGTCGCTGACGATCGAGATGTGGATCAAGCCGCAATTCCCGCCGGGGCCGTACACACATCGGCCCAGTTGGGCCGTTCTGGCCAAGGGCGCTTACACGGGCACGGGCCGGGCGCAAGTGCAGGGCTTTGGACTCCAGATGGACCACTTCGATCCCAACACCGGCACGGTCGTGTTCAATCGCGGCCAGGCTCGGGACGACGGCATCCACGGCCGTGGAATAGGCAGGCAGGTCACTCGCGACTGGATTCACATCGTCGAGTCATTCGACGACTACACCCCAGCGCCGGGCCATCCTCTGGTGTTCGGGCGGTTCCTGATTCCCACCGACGATCCGTTCCACGGCCAGATCGCCGAGATCCGCATCTGGGACGGGAGGAAAGACCCCGAGGCCCAGCGACTGGCAGGCAGGGCCCTCACGGGCAACGAGCCCGGCCTGGTCGCCTGCTGGACGTTCGAGGAAGGCGGCGGCCCGATCGTCCACGACATCAGCCCCAACGCCAACCACGCGCGCCTGGGCAGTTCGGTCGGCGAGGACAACGCCGATCCGACCTGGGTGAACCTGTCGGCGGCCCCCCTCTGAGGGATTCACCACGGAGACGCAGAGGACACAACGCGCCCTCCGGCCGCAACCAAACGCTCGCCCCGCGCGAGGAGCCACAGGAGGGAGAAGACACGGATTCACACGGATTGACACGGATTGGGGCGTGGCATCGGGGCGGCCCCGCCATCTTCGGTCGTCTTCTCGAAATCCGTGTTCATCCGTGTGAATCCGTGTCACAAGAAATCTTTGCTGAAAAAGACAAGATGTGAAGACTCCGCCCTAACGTTGCATAAACATGGACGGGTCAGACGTTGGCTGGGATTTGATTGAGGATCTGTAACAGGCGCGTTTTGATC
This sequence comes from Sedimentisphaerales bacterium, assembly GCA_035476995.1. GTDB lineage: Bacteria > Planctomycetota > Phycisphaerae > Sedimentisphaerales > Anaerobacaceae > PLanc-01. The sequence continues at coordinate 11,340 of DATIKY010000235.1, forward strand.
CAAGTGTTGGCACTGATCGTGAGTGTCAGAAGGCCTTGCGGCCGACTGAGGCGGCCCGCAC
>DATIKY010000236.1:0-5785 GCA_035476995.1 Sedimentisphaerales bacterium
AACAGCCGAACAGACCCTAAGGGTTCTCCTTAGGAGAGAAGTCTGATAAGTTGAGCGGCCAATTCCTGCCCTGTTCGAAAAAGACAACCCAATCGACAAACACAAACCCACTCACTCGGACATTTACTGGGAAAGACGCGCGTATATAAGCAGTCTTAATCTTCACTCAACAACTGTACATTCTATAATCCTATTATGGTCTGAATTCGAGTTCCGGATTTCGGAGGGGCTCCCGGGCGGAAATGGGCAACTCTGGTCCTCCTTGGGGTTGTTGTCCCAAAAGCGAGCGAATCGGCGGTGGGAAACCCCTGCCGCGTTCGGCGCGGCTCTGGGCTTGGGCAAGTTCTTCCCCATGGTCTAACGGGCGGGTGGGCTGGGGTTCTTGGGGAATGTCCATCGCGGAGAGTCTCTGCCGCGATGTCTGGACAACGCGGAGCAAGGCGTCCTTGTCGTCGGTGACTAAGAGGAGCTTTTCGACCCCGCGACTGACCGAAACGTAAAACTGCTCGCGACCTGCGGCCGGAAAGCTCTCGGCGCTTTCGGCGACGTAGATGTCCTGGACGGTCTTGCTCTGGGCGGCATAGGAGGTGATGACGTAGCCGTGCGCGATGTGGCCGTAATGACGCGAGACGACGGCTCCCGTGTCGAGACGCAAATCGCCCTCCTTGGTGAATCCCGTGACGGCGGCCAGGGTGCCGCAGTCGAGCTTGCGGCGACCGTCGGCCGCCTTGCCATTGTGGGTGATGCGGATGTGATCGCCGATGCCGACGTCGAGCGTGGCGTGTTCGTAGACCTCGAAGCGTTTGGCGAACGCAGCCGCGTCGAACACCTGTTCTTGACCGCTGGCGTGGCGTACGAACAGGCCGTGTTCATCGGCGTTCGTGATGACAAGGCGTTCGCCTGGGCGACAGCCGGGGGCGGCTTTGGCCAACTCGACAATCCAGCCGGGTCGGTAAAGGCGAAGGTCCTTCTTCTCGGCGGGGGTGAGGTCGATTTTCCGAAGGACGGAAATTGGCTGTTCGTCGGTCAGTTTGCGATCGTCCTTGAGGCCCTGGCGGATGAGGTTCGTCATTCTCCGGCCCTCGGCATGGGTCGGCGAAACGACAAGAGCCGACCGGCCCTCCGCGACGGACTTGAGGTAGGCGTCGGCCAAAACCTCGTGCCGATCCTCTTCGGGGATTTCGCGGATGGCTCCCAGGGTGTCGAGCTTCTCGAAGCCTTGGGCGATGCGTCCCTCGGCAAGGTCGTCGATGCCCTCGCGGTAGGCGAGATCTTTCTGGCGGCGGATGGTGTTGAGTTCCGCCATGTCCAAGCCCGCGTGTTCTCGCAAGAGCCGCAAGGCGTCCCCGCGTTCAACGGGCCCATGCTGGCGGGTATCCCCCGAAAGGATGAGACGGGCGTCGATGGCGTCGGCCAAGTCGGTCAAGCGTTTCATGGCGGGCACGGAGAGGAGCCCCGCCTCGTCCACCCAAAGGACGCCTCCGGCGGCCTGCTCCTGCATCTGGGGATTGGTAAGGAGTTGCTCGACGGTTTCGGCCTTGGCGAACCCGGCTTGACGGAGCGTCCGGCGGGACGCGTCGGCCGTGGGGGCAACAACCGTGACGCGGTGGCCAGCGGCCTCGATGGCGGGGATGGCTTCCCTCATGAGCGTCGTTTTGCCCGCGCCGGATTTGCCATGGACGCCCGTCACGCGGTCACGGGACTCAAGGATGTGGTGGAGGGCTTGGGCCAATTCGGCGTCGAGTTGGGGACTCGCGGGCGTGTACCCGTGGGCCAGTGGCGGACAAGTCGCCAGCCCCCGACGAACCCAGCCGACAAGATGCTCCTCTTGGAGCAGGACTTCGGGAATGGTGATGATGGGTCGACCGTCGATGCTGCGGTGCAAAAGAGTCGTGTCGGCGGCGAGGGCTCGGTGCAGACGTTCGACGGTTGTTTCCCCGACGCTAAACCGCAAGGCCGTGGCGAGGAAGTGGCGTTCGTCCACGACCGACTGACGGTAGAAACAATGTTCGCGGGCCAGGGCTATTGCCCGGCGGTCCGCCTCGGGGTCGGGTGTGGGGGCTTCGATTTGGGCGGCGGGCCGGAGCGTGGCCGCGAGGGACTTCTGTTGGGCGTCGGGCAGGCGTGAGAGCCGGAGGGTCCAAAGCTCGGTCAGGTCCTCCGGCGAAAGATCGTGGCATTTCGCTTCTCGGGTCAACGTTCCCAAGCGCGCCTTGGCCTTCGGATCGGTGATGCCCTTGTCTTGGGCATACTTCTCGATTTGGGCCGTTCGTTTGGAAAACTCGCCTATGACCGCTTGTGGGACGCCTTCAATCTCAAAGGCGTGCTGCGTGGGCCGGATGGTGTAGCCGAGAGAACGCAGGTTTTCGGCGAAGCGGGTGTGGAATGCCGCTTGGTAGTACGGCGCATCGGCTTTCATTTGTCCCATCTCGACAGCCTTCCAGCGGTTTTCCTCGGTGTCGAAAGTGGCATTGAGGACAAAAACGTGCGTGTGGAGGTGCGGGTCGGGAATGCCGTGGAGGGGACGGCTGGTAAAATGCGTAAACTTGGCAAAGGCAAGATTGCCGGTCGTTCGGTTGTCGTCGCGTCCCTCGCGCCGGACGCGCGTTTCGGCTTTGGCCTCCACGTCGTGCATGGTGTCGGCAACGGCCTTGTGGTAGGCGTCAAGAATGCGGCTGTCTTGCGAGAACGCGTGGAGGATGGAGACGCTCTTGGGGGCGTCGAAAGTCAAATCGTAGCCGACGCGACGGTGGGCCTTGGTGCGAACGGTGAGCGGTTCGTGGGTGTGGGGGTGGAGGTTGTCGCAGAGGGCGGCGAAGGCCTCGTGGGAGACTTCACCGGAAAGGCCGAGCCTCTCGGCTCCCTTGCCGCCCCATAGGCCGGGGGCTTCTTGACTGTGCGAGTAGTAGCCGTCAGGAGACGAATGCTTGGTGTAATAAAATTTGGCTGCGTTGCTGCGAGCGTTGACGCGTAGCATGGATGTCGCATCCGTAAAACAAGAGGGACAACATATTCCCATCCTACCCCCCGCGCAATCCGTGGCAAGGGATTTCTGAAAACGAAGAAAAATGGCGGGGATTGTTTACGCGATGCCGGGTTCTTGGTAAAATCATGGCATTGGTTAGAGGAATCCGGTGGAGTCGAAAGCGGCCCAACTCAAGCTTCATCATGCCCGCATTGTGGCGTGGCGCGCGGAAGGTCTGACGTTCCGCCAGATTGCCGACCGGCTCACGCTTGAGGGGCTCAAGGTCGATCACAATGCCGTCCATCGCTACTGCAAGAAAGCGGGGATTTCGACAGAAGCGATGCCGAAGGAAGCAGAACCGGAACCCCCGCGCGTCGCGACGTCTGAGGGAGTGCCTCCGCGCCTCGAAAGAGAAGCTGAGGTGTTCGTTGTGCCGCCGCCGGCTGAGGTCGCGCCTTGGCAAGATCCGCCGCGGCTTTACGCGCCACTCGATTTTGGGCCGTGGTGGACGCCGGACTTGACGCTTCTGCGCTTCGGGGATGCCTCCGGCGGCGATGCCTGGACGCTTCAAGATGCTTGCGAGGGGGTGTTCATCACGGGCGCGACCGGCTCCGGCAAGACAAGCGGAAGCGGCGCGACGTTGGCGCGGACATTCCTTGAATGCGGCTTCGGCGGTGTGGTTCTGACGGTCAAGCCGGATGAACGGCAGCTTTGGGAACGCTACGCGACCGAGTGCGGGCGGAAAGATCAACTCTGCATTGTCGAGCCAGGCGGGGCCTGTCGCATCAACTTCCTGGATTACGAAGCGCGGCGACCTGGTGCGGGCTCTGGTCTTATCGAAAACCTCGTCAACATCTTCTACACGATCCTTGAAGTCTACACGCGCTCGCAGGGCGATCAGGCCGCGAAGGATTTTTGGGAGAACGCGGGGCGACAGCTTTTGCGGAATGTCCTGCGGGTGTTGGAGCGAAGTCGGGGGCAGTTGTCGTTGGAAGAGATTGGGCTTCTCCTGACCGAAGCGCCGCAGAGCCCCGAACAGGTCGCGGGGGATGCGTGGAAACGGACGAAGCATTTCGGCGTTTGGCTGCAACAGGCCCTCGCACGCGCAAAGGGGACGCCATACGAGCGAGTGATAAACGAAGCGCGGCGCTATTGGCTGGAGGAGTTCCCGTCGCTTGCGAGGGAAACGCGGTCGTGCCTCATCACGGGGCTGACCGCGATGGCCGATGCGTTTGTCGAACCGGCCATCCATGATTTGTTCTGCACCGATACGACCTTGATTCCCGAGTCCGTCACAGAGGGCGCGGTTGTCGTCGTCGATTTGCCGCTCAAGCGATACAAGGCGGTCGGGCTCTTCGCGCAGATGATTTGGAAGCACCTTTTTCAGGAAGCCATCGAACGCCGCAGCGATCCCGATGACGCAACGCGCAGGCCGGTCTTCCTCTGGGCGGATGAAGCGCAGTTTTTCTATGGGGCCTATGACGGCCTCTTCCAATCGACGGCGCGAAGTTCGCGTTGCGCGACGGTGTACCTCACGCAGAACATTCCCAACTTCTACGGCGTCCTCGGCGGCCATCAAGCAAAGTCAAAAGTGGATGGGTTCTTGGGCAACCTCAACACGAAGATTTTCCACTGCAACAACGACCCGACCACGAATCAATGGGCGGCGGAGCAAATCGGCAAGCGCCTCACGCATCGGTTCAGTTCCAACTCGGGGACATCGCGGAAATCGTTCTGGGATTTCTTCCCGAGCGAGAGCCGTTCGACGGGAATGCAAGAGGTCATCGACTACGAAGTGCAGCCCAGCGACTTCACGCAACTGCGCACTGGCAGCGCCCAATACGATTGCCTTGTCGACGCCTATTTCGTCAAAAGCGGAGCATGTTTCAATGCCACCGGCAAACACTTTTTCAGAATCACTTTTCAGCAAAGGTAGGATGCATGAGCGAGTCAATCAGCGACGACATCGAAACAAAACTCAGGGGAGCGGTGGTGAATGGGTTGCTGGCAATACTCGTCGGCCTCGTGCGTCCCATCGCGACGTTGACTGAAGTGTTCTTCCGCAAACGGATGGGAGAGCGGTATTTCAGCGGGTGGAACATCATCGTGGGGTTTGCGTTCATTTTCTGCTTCAGGTCGCCTTTATGGCTCGGCAAAGGGCACAGTCTGGGACTGGTGACGAACATCATTGCTGCAGCATGGGCGGCGGGCATGTTCTTCTGCGTGTATCTCGATCGTAAGGAAACGATTGAGCGGTACGAGAAAGGAGCCAGGTGGCACTCGTACTGCTACGGCGTCCCTCGGTGGGCTGAAGTGCCAGTGTATGCCGAGAAGGTGATTCCCCTTGCGGTGGGGATACTGCTCATGGTTGTGGGCCTCATCGGGATGGGAGGGCTGTTGTTCCTGTCGGGAGGTGTGTCGCTGCTGCTGCGGTATCATGAAGCGCGCCTCGCCCATGACCGGATGCTCGATATGATCGACGCCCAGATTGAGCACGAACATTTCGCGGAAGCGGTGATGGAAAGCCGCCCGACCGAACAACTGGAAGGCCTGCGAGTCTCGCTCCCCAAACGCATCGGCCCCGACTTCCGCCAGAAGTACGTCAGAAAAGAGGGGTAGGCAGAAAGATGAGGAGCGAGACAAGAAGCTCAATGCAACGAAGCAATTGATGACAAGTGAGAGTCTACCCTAACGTTGCATAAACATGGACGGGTCAGACGTTGGCTGGGATTTGATTGAGGATCTGTAACAGGCGCGTTTTGATCCAAGTGTTGGCACTGATCGTGAGTGTCAGAAGGCCTTGCGGCCGACTGAGGCGGC
>DATIKY010000237.1:0-5207 GCA_035476995.1 Sedimentisphaerales bacterium
GGCCGCCTCAGTCGGCCGCAAGGCCTTCTGACACTCACGATCAGTGCCAACACTTGGATCAAAACGCGCCTGTTACAGATCCTCAATCAAATCCCAGCCAACGTCTGACCCGTCCATGTTTATGCAACGTTAGGGTGAACACTCGGCGATCCAGTGCTGGGGATGACGGTGATCAATGGCACCCTTCCCACCTTTGGAGGGGGCGGGCTTCTGCAGGAAGGCCCAGCCTTTCTCGGTGATATCCTTCAATGTGAGGTTCGACTTGCCGAACCGTACTTGGGCAAACACCATGAAACCGGTTTGCTCAAGTTCCTGTATGACAGCCAGTTGTGTTGCGGGGGAGACATTCCCGATTACTCTGAAAATGACGTGGGCGGGTGCAAAAATATACTCCGGCAAGGACGAGTAGTCTAGGAAGAGACGGGCCATCTTGCTCAGTTGCCGCGGGCTTGCTTTCTGCGAGGGTAGGCGCAGGGCCGTCCCACGGTGCTCCCGAATCAGGGCATCGATCTTTTCCCGAAGGCCCGGGATGTCTTTGAGAGTTCTGGCCGGCGTGTACGAATGTTGGTCGAATTTGTCAGGGTGGGCCATGGTGGAGGGAGGAACGTGGTCCGCCACGATCAGCATTCCATGGCGTGCAGGGCCCATCGCCTCCTTGTAGACGGCCTCTCCGCAGTCCAACGAGGCAATCAGTTGCCGGGTGTCCGTTTGTAGCAGGGTTCGGGCCGCCTCCTCGACAGAGGCAGGGTCGGACTGGTTCATGACGACATGATAGGTCATATTGGAGGTGATGTAGGGACTGCACTGCCCCAGGAAGGACAGCCCCAAGGCTACGAAGATTCCGAATTGCCGGCCCTGCTTGACGAGCCTTCCCAGTTCGTTGTACCCTTCCGGGAAGGCTTGGCCTGCGGTGCGTGTGCAGAATTGGTCCGACTCGTCAATGAGCAGGGCGAAATTGGTCTGCGGCGAGACCTCCCGCTTTACGAGTCGGGGGAACATCAACTGCAGAGCCAGTGAGTCGACCACAGTCTGGCCCAGAAGTGGCGACAAGGTTGTGCAGTCAACGACAGCACACCGTCCCGGAAGAACGAGGTGCTTGATGATGTCGAAGCCCTGCTCCGCATCGAAGAGCCCTCCCGAGACACGAAGAAGGTAGTTAATCTTCTGCTGAGCCGTGCGAAGGTATTCCTCCTTACTGGCGATGAGCTCTCTCGGCAGGATATCGAGCAACTCGGCGATCAAGCGCAGGCTGGGCATGGTGGGAAGTTCAGCCGGAGCGTCGCCGTTGAGCAGCTTGACGGCCAGCCGCAGGGTGGCAGCGACAGTCGCCTCGGCGAACTTGAAGTCACAGTGGGCGGCAAGGATCTTGGTGAACTCATTGATCCAGCTATCGATGTACTGCGGACAGCCAGAAGGCGGGCCACAAGCGATGCGAAGACCATCCGCAGTACTGTAGTGATCCCAAAGGTCTCGGCCTAGACGATCGGGAACATCGGCGAAATCTCCCTTAAAATCGAGAACGAGCACGCTGATGAACCCCGGAGGATGCTGATGAATCCTGCCGCCATTGCGGGTAAGAGCGTCAAGCTCATCGATCAGTTTTCTCAAGACGTTGCTTTTTCCCGATCCGGTCTGGCCGGCAACGATTAGGTGCCGCGGTCCGGAGAGCACCCGAACGCCGACACGGACGCCGGGCCTCTCCGCGAGCTCGCCGAGTTCGATGTCGAACTGTCCCAGCTCCGCTTGGTCGGGCGCTGGCGGAAGCGGGTTGAACCGTTTCTGCTGCTCCTCGATCCAGGGCTTGATACGCCGTAGCCATCGTTTGGCTTCCGGCGGCGTCAGCCGGCCTCGCTCGATCTTCTTCATGACGCGCCGCAGTTCCTTGGGATGGCGTGCATCCAGACGCCACTGCTTGATCAGATTACACAGTTGAATGATCTCATCGCTCATATCTTCACCCTAGGGAACAGTATCGGTTCAATGACTCGCTTGTAGAGCCGATGCCATCTATTGCACCGCGGGCAGCGTGGGCGCGTATCGTAATCAGAGGTACGAAGGTGCGTTGGGCAGAGGTTGGCATGACACCTGCAACATCTTTGCATCTCGGCGGCGGGGTCGAGACTTATCGTGGGTTGGCTGCGGCGAAGCCATGACCACCAGGTCTTTCTCTCGCACACGTCGCACGTTTTCGACTCGACGTGGTTTGGTCCAGGCTTGAAAGACTCGCTGCTGAGAATGGTGCCCCCCGAAGTCCTGATGTGCTCGGTGATCGTTTCCGCTACGTCCGCGCCGTTTCTCGTGCCCTCACGTACGGTTTCACCAAGGCGAAGCACGGGCTCCCCGCGCTCGTTGTAGACGACGCAGCCTGTGAATTCCTCCGAGGTGACATGCATACGCGTGCCTACGCCGCGCTTCTGTTTCGCCATAACGTGGTCCCCCTACGCACCAATAGTGTGACGAACATTCTCGATGATCGGCGCCACCCAGGTCCGCCAAAGTGCACCGGCGCCGGGACAGACGAGCCACCAGATGGCAGCCCCGACAATGGCCACGACGGCCGCGACCACTAGGACCAGCTCTGCCCACGGCATGATCCCTCGCCGGTGCTGGTCCGGATGAGTGTTGTACAACTCCATAATTCAAATCCTTCCAAATGCCCCGTGTTTGCCGTTCCTGCCGGCGGCCCCGGCCAACGCATCTGGCTGTATGGCCGGCGAGTCGCTCATAGAGCACTGACTTGAATCTACCACCGGTGTCGGATCGCTCTCTGACTGTCGAATGACTCTGGACGAACAACGCCCTTGCGACCTAGTGTTGCCTGCGTTATCGCCATCGAGGACGAGGTGGTTACAACAGCTTCATGCAGGTATTTGCCTTGTCCATGCCGGATGCTATTCAGCGAGGACTTCGATATATCGCCAGACACGGTCAGAATTGATGGCGATTCCATAGGGCATCACACTCGTCCTGAAGAACCACTCCTGGTTCTTGGAATCGCCGAATGCCCGGCGAAGTCGTCTGACGCGGGTGTTCATGAACGGGCTTGACGTGAGCAGAACGAGTTCTCCTGCGGCGAAGACAGCGTCCGTCAGGAGATCCCACACGTAGACGCCGAGGCCGGAGATCATACGAGGCCGGCAGGACGTGCCCTTCTGTCCATTACTCGGATTGACGATCACCTGGCGGCTTGGCTCGCTGATCACGACGTCAATATCGTTGTGGTCAAGCCGGCAGAGTTGCTCCCGAGTGACGATCTGTTCTTGCGGCTTGCCATTACGGATCGTTGTGACCTTGTATCGTCGATCGGCACGATTGGGTCTGGAGTTGTCATGCAGGTCCATTGCGGTTGTTCCTCCTGTTGGTTGTTTGAAGACGCAGCGAGATCCGGTCTACTGGCACCGAATCTGGCGAAGTTCCTCTGTTAATGGGTGAGAAATCCTCTCGACCGGCGCCCTGGACCGAGCTGGCCGGCGATGGAGCGGCCGTGAATGTGCGAATAGATCCCCATCGCGTGTCTGGCGGCCGCGCGGCCCCAGTGTTTTACCCTTGCCAAAGTCCGCCGTCCGTGCCGGGCTCTTTCCGGAGGCAGTTGTCGTTCGCCCGCCACCGCTGCCGGCGCCGGGGGCATGATTGCGGCAGTCTGCCCGATGTGGGAACGTCGCCGAGTAGCGCCCTTCTTGGCCTCGATCTGCTCGATGATCTCCCGGGCCCGTCGTGCACGATCCGGATCAATGCGGCAGTGGGCCACCTGCCGAAGGTCGTGGAACAGCCTCCGTTGAAGCCAGCGGGGGAAAGGTACGGTCATTGTTGATTCGGCGAATTGCCCTGGGCATCTTTGCCGTGAGATGGTGGCTTTCCGTCGTGTCATCGTACTTCTCCTTCATGTCTGTGCACGGGCATGACGGTTGACTGCGTGCGGCGGGATACCCATAATGAAGTGGACCGCTGCACTACCGTGCTGTCGGTTACGGGGCTTAGGCGCTGGGTTCCAATCACCGCCGGCCCCTTTTTCTTGTTGTATCTCCTGTCGTGGCTTTCAGCGTCCGTCAGGGTCTACGGTTCCCGTGAGGAGGGAAACCCTGGCGAGGACGTCGCCGGAAGGCGAAGTCGCGACTCGCTCGAGGCTGAGCATGACGAACGCATCGTCATCGCGTCGCTGGTCCGATGCTTTCGGCTCCGTCAAATTGTCGGGCGTCCCCGCATCGGTGTCTTGCGGAGAGTCAGGATCGTCCTCACCTCGGGCTCGGCTCACGTGCGCATACCGAATGACGCCTTGTTCGTACAATCGAACGAGTCGCCGCCGGATCTTGGGTCGGGCGCGCTTCCATATGTCAGGAGCGATGTCCGAGTAGTCCCATGTCCACCAGCCGAAAAACCGGCAGCCAGCATCTTCACGAGGCGGCAACCCCGTCCCCTTGATCACGCCTGCGATCAGGTCGCCGGGCCTCGAGTCCCCCGGTGGGCAATCGATGTCGATTCTGTACTTCATGTTCGCTCCTTTCTGCACCTGGTTGTATTGATGCGTCTCTTGCGGTCACTGCCTTTGGCTCGCCGCGTCAACGATCGCGGAGCCGTTCGCCGGCAGATTCGCTGCCGGACTGGCAGCCTGGTCTTGCTTGTACGCCGGCCCCGGTTGCTGCACGCCATCAATGGCACTGGCGACGCCTGGCTGGGGCATCTGCTCACAGTCCAGCGCAAGTCCAAGCAGCCGCTGAGCCTCGGCGATGTCTCCTCTCGCCTCGGCTTGGCACGCCCCAGCGAGATAGGCATCACGTTGCTCGTGCAGAGTCACCTTTTTGGGCAGATCGTTCATGGCTACACCTCTTTCTTCTTCCGATAATGAAACTTGGTATTCGTCGCATTGCGGTTGCTCTTGGCGGCCACGGTTCTCGACCCCCGTCTGTCAGAGCTGGCTGGTCCTCGGGACCTCCCCGCCCCCCACGGGCCGCCCGGCGTCAAACATCGTATGACAGCGGCCCGGAGGGGCAGCGAAGCAGGTGAGGAGGTCCGATGGTCGTCCGGACAAAGACCCGGGTGCCGGTCGCCATCGACACGGAAAATGGTGTCTGCAACGAATGGCACTGCCTTGATCGTGGTTGGCGCGGAGCTTGGGCGGCGGTGCCAGAGGCTGTGGTGCCATTTCATCGTGGATGAAGATCTTGCTCTGCGCCGTCAGATCGGTATCATGGTTTTGGCCTTCCTTGGCC
>DATIKY010000238.1:0-17392 GCA_035476995.1 Sedimentisphaerales bacterium
GGTCCAGAGACATGGGCGACGTTGCCTTTGTGGTTCGTCGCCTTCCCCCATGCCATGTTTCTGGCGCAAAGCGACAAATCCCAGGGGGTTGGGGACGGCGTCCCCAAAGGCCATGGAAGTACGCGAAAACCGGATGAGCCGCAAAAGGTATTCGCAGGATCGTTCGCAGCAGCCTGACCCCGGCCGTGCTCGGTCCGGTCAACAGATGGGATGGTTGGGGTCTGACAGGCAGACTCCGTCCCCGTCGGTGACACCCGTGGATTCACTTCTCTGCGGGCGACAACCTACCCTGACAAGCTGCGTCCGTGCCTCAAATCATCTCCAAATGACCGCTACGACACCCGTCCTCTACGCGTCTGCGACGAGTCACGGCGTGTCGCCGGCCACATCCCGTCACCAGGAACCCACGCCAAGCGAGGCGAGTCCGCAGGCCACGTCCCCGAGCACACGTGCGGGATACACGTACGTATAGCAGGAGAATTCAGAATCCCGCTGTACGAAGTTCATCGGCATCTGCCTCGACTCACCAGCCACACCAGGCAACCGTGGACGTCCCAGAGCCCATGCCGCCTGTACAACCCAGAGAGCCGTCGATCTCTTCGCGAAGGAAATGCGCAGACGGCTCACGAATGCCCCTGCACCTACCGCCCTCCTGGGTCTTCTCGATTTCTCCTTTTCCGATCACAACCTTCCCCGGGTGCCGGAATCCGGGGATCCGGTCTTTAAACGCGACCGACTCGCCGCAAAAAACGTGTCCCGGCCTGTTCGTTACGCGTCATTTCCACAAGGGTTCGTCTCAGAACCCGCAGCCTCAATTCGCTCACCTGAATCGTGTATCGGATTCCCCGTGACCGGCAAAGCCTCGACCCCGGCTACGACACTATTCGTACGATTTTAGAGTATTCGAACCAGAAATACAATACGTAGAAATGCGTATTTTGCAGCCAGAGACCTCGACCCGCTCGAAAGAGCGCAAACCCATGATTTTACCGGTACTTAGCGACAAAACGACAGAGATTCTGCGTCCTGCTCGACCCCAAAAAACCGCTGGCCTATGCCCAAAGGGGTATGCACCTCCTGTCTTCGCTGATTGCCTTACCTCCGGGCTCACGTCACGACGGTTTCACGACGATGTACTCCAAGTGCCATCGACGAGGCACCCAACACGAGACGGGCGTCCCGGTCGATGGGGAATGGAACGAATGGGAGAGCCATATGAGACGTGCAACATGCACAACGCAGGGGACCATCGTTGAACCTTCGGGCGGGGCCGGCTTCGAAACGCTGCAAACTCGCGACGTCATGCAGTGCGGCGTGTGGGGCATCGACAGGAATGAACCTGTCCACAAGGCCATCCAGCTTCTGTTGGACAAGCACATCAGCGGATTGCCGGTGACGGAGCAGGGCCGCCTGGTGGGAATTCTCTCCGAGAAGGACCTGCTCAGACTCCTGTCCGAGCAGGAATACCTGCCCGGCGTGGTGAGCGATTACATGAACAAGACGGTCGTCGCCTTCGACATCGAGGACCCGTTCTCGGACATCTTTGACTGCCTGGTGAACAGCACCTACCGGCGCGTGCCGATTCTCCACCGGGGAAAACTCGCGGGGATGATCACCCGCGCCGATTTGATCCGCGTGTGCCGCCAGCGGTTCTGCGCTGCGGCTTCACGCCCTGTGACCACGCGTTCACGAGAGAACCTCCTGGTCCGCGACGCCATGACGCACGGCCTCTTGACCGTCCGAAAGGAGACTTCTCTGGGCGAAGTGATGGACATCCTCGCGACGCAACATGTTACCGGGCTACCTGTGGTGGATGACGGAATGCGTCTGGAGGGAATGATCACCGAAAAGGACGTCATCCGCTGCATCGGCGATCCTGAAAGCCCCCGATCGACAGTCCAAAGCCACATGACGACGAACCTGGTGACCTTCGAGCCGACCGCCCGCCTGGCGGACGTGTGCGAGTGCCTGATCGGGCAGAACTTCCGACGGGTGCCGATCGTCAACGACGGCAGACTCGTGGGGATCGTGGCCCGCGCCGACATCATCCGAGCCATGTCCGCCGTGTACAGACTATCCGGGACGCGATTGAACTAGCGAGGAGCACGTCCAGGCCTCGGCCTCTCGGGCGGGAGGAACGCCCGCCTACGCCGCCTCGGTTGATTCGTCGTCCTCGTCCTGGCCCGATGTGAAACAGACCATGGCGATCAGGACGAGACTGGCCCCGGAGATGAACAGAATGATCCGCTTGGCCGGATCGCTGCACCGCTGGAGCCACCGCGGGATCGTCGCCTCCGTCGGCTCGTCGTTGGCGGTCGTCAGCGCCTTGCGGGCGATGGCCAGTTCCTGGGCCCGGGCCTTCGGATAGACCGTGTTGGGATCTTCGATTCGGGTCCCCAGCGTGACCGGGGCGATCCGCTTGAGCAGATTGGGATCACTCTCCAACTGCGACAGGAGCGCGTCGTATTCCGCGTTGAGGGACCGGAGCTTCTCGATCGACTGCTCCGCCTGGCGGACGAGATGCCGGTTGCGCCAATGCTTGATGAAATCATCGCACAGGACCGCTCCGCCAAGCGCTGCGGCACCGCTACTGAAAAAGACCACGAAGATCAGGAAGCGAAGCATACATGCCTCTGCACGATCCGCAGGCGGGTTCCGACGCGGGGGCCGCGTTCCGGTCCCCTGCCCCAAAAACTGCGGCAGACATGACCCTTCTCCATCGACTGGAGAGGGCCACGCCTGCCGTTTTGTATCTGCATCCAACCGTTCAGCCAAGGGCCCCCAACCTATGGGCCTCCAACCTACCGGCTTTATCGGTCGTTGCCCGGAGTTCTCTGAAGCGATTTCCTCAGAAAAACCGAGCTTCGATCAGATTTCTCAGACCGGGTAGACCGGCAACTGAGCCCGAAGGAGCTCGTACAGGGTCTTGCCTTCCTTGATCGCTTCGGCCGCGGTCTTCTGGAACAGGGCCTGGAGCTGATCGTAATCCATCTTCTTGAGGTCCGCGGCGCTTCTCTTTTCGCCCTTGGCGTTGGCGGCGACGAACTTGGCCATCGTGTCGGCCGACATTTCGCGAATGAGCTGCCAGAGTTCCTTGCCCTGACCGGCGGCCACCGCCCGGCCCAGCGCCAGCGACATCGACAGGATGGCGTTCATGCCCAGCACGCTCTTGCGCTGCATGGCGTGAATCTTCTTGTCCTTCGGGGCGTCCTGGGGAATCCGGCCCATGCGAATCGCCTCGCCCAGTTCCAGACCCAGCAGTTCCTTGTCGGCGTCGAGCAGAGTGCCCAGCTTGGCCACCTTGCGGCCGATGAACGCCTTGGCGAGCGCGCCTTCGATATGGCTGACCGCGTCCATGCACCCCTTGCCTTCGTACCGTCGGGACTTCTTCCAGAGGGCCGTGAGCTTGTCATCATTCTTGGCCTTGACGTCCGTGACCTTGACTTCCTTCTTGAAGCGGAAGGTGCCGTCGCCGGCGGCCTTGAACATGTCGGGGTACCTCTTGGTGGTCTCGGAGACCTCGATGATGCTGTCCACGTAGTGAATGGCCTCGTCCTCGCCGGCGCTGGTGCCCAGCGGGGTCGAACCCTCGAAGCGGATGATGCCGCTCTTGCCGAGGAATAGCGACGCAGCCGCCGACGGGATACCTGCGTTGGTCGCCTCTTCGGTGCCGCTGACGGCCTCGATGGCGAGCATCTTGATGAACAGGCCGGTGATGTCCACGTCGCCAACGTCGGCCTTGAGCGTGACGTCCTGGCCGGTCAGCGTCTTGACCAGTTCCTTGATGGTTTCCTGGGTCTCTTTGCGCTCCTTCTCGGTCAGCTCGCGCTGCGAGGAGCGGGCCAGGGCCAGGATTTCCATGACGCGGCCGTACTTCTGCAGACGCTCGGTGTTGGCGCCGCCGCCGCACTTCAAACCGACCGCGTTCATCGCGGTGGCGATCTCGGCCTCGAACGGGTCGTTCGGGCTCTTGGACCGGTGCGACACGATCAGCTCGGCGCCGTAGCCCAGCGAGGTCAGCATGGCCAGCACGGTCTCGGTGACGGTGCCGATCTGGTTGGCCTTGATCAGCGAGGCGTTGATTTCGCCGTTCTTGGCGCACTTCTCGATGTTCGAGTCCTTCGTGGTGACCAAGTCGTCGCCGACGATGAAGATCTTGTCGCCAAGCTCTTTCATCATGTTCTGCCAACCCTGGTGGTCGCGTTCGCCGAAACCGTCCTCAATGGAGAGAATCGGAATGCCGTCTTCCATGGACTTCTTGAAGAGGTTGAGGATCTGGTCGCGGCTCATCTCGACCTTGTCCTTGTCGCGCCAGAAGCGGTACATGCCGACGGAGTCCGGCTCGCCGCGCTCTTCGCGATAGGCGTTCTCGAGCTCGGAACAGGCCGGGTCCAGCGCGATCGCGACGTCCACGCCGGGCACCAGTTCGCAGTCCAGAATGGCCTGCTTCATGAAACGCCACATCCGCTGCTCAGGCACCTGGTCGGTGGGCTCTTTGTCGATATAGGGGGCGATGCCGCCTTCGAGACCGACGCCCATCACTTTGGCGCCCGGAGCGGACTCAATGATCTCCTTCAGACGGGACTGGAGCTTGACCGTCATTTCCTGCGAGTCTTCATAGGTCTTGGGAGACAGCGGCATGAACATGCTTTCCTGCATGCTGATGTTGCTCTCGGGGTACTCCTTCTCGGTGTGCCGGCCGCCCATGGCGCAGTTGCGATACTGCCAGGGGGCGGCGACGCGGCTGCCGTCCTTGAGCGTGACATACTGCATGCGGCTGGTGAGCATGGTCTTCTTGACCTGGGCCACGCGGGCCGGCCAGGCCTCGCCGGAAGCGGCGATCGCGGCGGCGCGGGCGGCAGCCTCCGCGGCGGTCTTCTCGCGGTTGCGGAATTCTCTCAGCTTGCCGGGGTCGGCCAGGAGCCTGTCGAGCAGGCCCACGATGCCGGGGGCCAGGAAGAACCGGCCGATGTAGATCATCCAGTCCTGCTTGGCCAGCAGGCCCACCGCGATGAAAAACGCGGCGATCGGCAGGCAGACGGTGGCCAGCCACTGGCTCCAGATCGGAGCGGCGGCCGACACCGCCAGGTTGTACGGCGCATCGGGGGCGAAGTTGCCGTTCTCCTTGCGGACGCCGTAGAACTTGCCCCACGGGATCAGGGCGAACATCTGGGCGTAGTAGCCGAACTTGTTGCCGCCGGCCAGGGCTGCGTCGGCCTTCTCCTGGGAGTCCTTGTTCAGAGCCGTCAGTTTGGCGGCCGTCAGGAAGTGGCCCATCTCATGGATCGCGATCGCGATGTGCCAGGACAGGTACAGAATGATCAGCGAGACCCACAACTCCGGATGCGCCGGCGAGAACATGAAGTTCAACACCGCATACTTGATGTTCGCGCCTGCGGCGACCTGCTCGGCCAGGTCTGTGGCCGGAAGGCTCAGGACCGACGAGATGAAGGCGGCGTGGAACGAGACGAGCTTGTGGTTCGCGATGACCCAGCCGCGCTCCAGATACCCTGCGGGACCTTCCACAAGGTCGTGCCTGTTTCTGTTCATTTCCACCGCTGACTCTTTCATTCTGAACTTCTCCTTCGTAGGTTGTTTCCAACGGTCGAGGCGGGGCCGTACTTTCCCCGCGTTCGGGAAACGCAAGAACATACCGCCTTTGGGAAATCAAGTCAAGAGAGATTCCGTCGAGGAGCACGATAGTTTTCTGCGTTGTCCGCGGCGTTTTTTTGACGCCAACCGGGGCGTCGATCCTGTCGGCTAGCAATTCCTGCTGGAAGCCCGGAAAGCGATAAACGCACCCCGGGAGTTGCGAACGGTTTCGATTCCTGCCAGCCATGGTAGGTCGTTGCGATCGCCGCCATCCGCTCGATGTCGTTTTTTTTCTCGGAAATAGAAAGAAACTCTGTAACACTCGCCTGCCGTCGGCGTCCATAGTGGTGAAGGCACCGAGGGATCTGGCCCTGGGCAGGCTGCCGGCGTGCAGACTGCCCCTCTCCCGGCGCCGTCGCCTTCTATAATGTGGATCACTTTCTTTCGGATGGCCGACTGGCGGAGGTCGGCCTTTCTTCGTGCGCCGGCGCAGGTCCAACGGTTGTTTTTCGTTGATTTGCAGGCCCCGAACGCATAGGATGGTTCCACTATGCGAATTCCATTGACCAAGTACGGATTGCCGGAGGTGGTCGTCTACCCGGCGGTGGTCCTGGCGATGATGGTCGCGGTCGGACTATTTGGCCCCGCGTGGCTGCCTCTGTGGGGGGTCGTCGCCATCGAAGTGGCGCTGGCGCTGGTTCTGGGGTGGGCCCTGATGTTCTTCCGGGACCCGCACCGGGTGCCGCCTCGGGACGAAAGCCTGCTCCTGGCCCCGGCCGACGGGACCATCACGGATGTGGAAAGGGTTGAGGACGCCGAGTTCATCGGGGGGCCGGCGCTGCGCGTCGGAATCTTCCTGAGCATCTTCAACACGCACATCAACCGCGCCCCGTGCGACGCCCGGATCGAGAAGATCACCTACCGCCCGGGCCAATACCTCAACGCGATGAGTCCCCGGTCCGGCCAGGTCAACGAGTCCAACAACATCCAGATGGTCCGAACCGGACGCCCGCAGGACCGGCTGCTCGTCCGCCAGATCAGCGGCGCCATCGCCCGGCGGATCGTTTGCGCCGCGAAAGAAGGCCAGCAACTCACCGCCGGCGAGCCCTTCGGCATGATCAAATTCGGGTCTCGAACCGAACTGTACCTGTCCGCCAGCGAAGAGGTTGTATGCATGGTCCGCATCGGGGACAAAGTGAAGGCGGGCATGACCCCGCTGGTGAAGTACGGCCCTGCGTCGCCCCCGCAACCCTACGCCTCCTCGTGAGGCACAGGGTCATGAGAAATGAGTGGTAAACACCCACAGATGATGAATCACAAACCGAGACGGCCTTTGTTCCGCCGGGTGCGAAGGCACCGCGTCAAGTACATCACCCTGCTGCCCTCTTTGGTGACGATCCTCAACGGGGTCTTCGGGTTCACCGCCATCGTCCTGGCCAGCAAGGCCAATCAGCCGGGGGCCGACAAGATGTCCGTCTACGCCGTGGGCGCCTACATGGTCCTGCTGGCCATGGTCGCGGACATGCTCGACGGGCGCCTGGCGCGGATGAGCCAGAGCACCTCCAGCTTCGGAGGCCAGCTCGACAGCCTGTGCGACCTGATCAGCTTCGGGGTCGCCCCCGCCTTCCTCATGCTGCGGCTCGTGGAGAGCGAGCTTCAGCTTTCGGAGATCTTCTGCGGCAACCTGCTGCACCGGTTCATCTGGCTGGCGGCCCTGGTGTATCTCAGTTGCGCCGCGATCCGTCTGGCCCGGTTCAACGTGGAGAACGACGAGAACGAGATGGCTCACATGAGCTTCGCCGGCCTGCCCAGCCCCGCCGCCGCCGGCGTGGTCGTCAGCCTGGTCATCTTCCACCAGGAGCAGTTTCCGAATCTCGACCTGATCGTGTACGCCCTTCCGCTGCTGACCCTGGGCGTGGCGATCCTCATGGTCAGCCGGGTGCCCTACCCGCACATTGTCAACGTCTACCTCCGGGGCAAGAAGCCCTTCGGCTCGCTGATCCGGGTGCTCCTGTTCCTCGGACTGGTCCTCCCGAACATGCAGACCGCGATGGTCCTGATCTTCGGGTACTTCGCGCTGGGCAGCTTCGCCAAGTGGTTTTACGGCAAGCTGTTCCGCAGACCGGGTCCGCTCCTGGCCTCCGGCCAGCCCCCGGCCGCCAGCGTCCCGCACGACAACCACCCGAACGTCTGATGCCGTCAGTCCACCCGAGCTTCCGCCGGCGATTGCGTTGCGCCTGCCGCCTGCGGCTCGGTCGTGATGCCGCCCATCTGGTTGACCTTGTGGTAGTGCTCGACCACATTGGCCAGACGACTGAGGACCTCGCGTCCCTCTTCGCTGGCCTCCAGACCGACGATCTGCAACCCGACGCACAGGCCCTCGCGGTCCGCTGTGGGCAGTACGTTGCGGATCTGGGCGTTGAACATCAGCGGGGTCTCGTACGCCATCGGCGTGAACCGAACGCCCATGAACTGCCCCTTGTGGAAGTCCGATTCGCCCGCGGCGCCGGCCTGCGTCTGCGGACCGCGCTTCAGCGGAACGATGATCTGGGCGCCGCCCGCGGAGATGTCCACGAGCCGGCCCTCGAAGTAGGTGTGCGTCTTCTCGGTGGGCGTGCGTTTGCCCGTGCGGTGCCAGAGCACGACGTTGACCTTCAGCGCCGGCGGCACGTTCACGCGGAAGTAGCTGCGGCGCTGGATCACGCCGATCCGCTCGGGCACCGCCAGAACGATCGTGCCCCCCGACAGCGGATCGGAGGAGGGCTCCAGGTTCACCACGACGGTGTCGAAGACGAACTTGCCGTAGGCGTGCTTGAAGTTCATTCCGACCGGCTGGTCGATTCGGATGTTGATCGGGTGAGGTTTGCCGTCGGCGTGGAACCCTTCGACGTACAGCCGGCCGCCGTGGGTCGAGTCGGACGAGAACCGCTTCATCGCCACCTTGGCCACGTGCCATTTGTCCTTGGACAGGTACGACATGATCGCGGCCGACTGGCTCTGCACGACAGCCTGGAGCACGGCCTGGGAATCCGACCCCTGGAGCATCACGATGTCACTCATACAAACCTCCCATGCCTACGTCTGGGGTAGCCCGCACGCGGTCTTGGCGTTCGGGGACTCCTTGCCCCCCACAGGGCACAATGAGCCTGAGGCTCGTCTAAACCATACGAAATGATTCGGCCGGGACCAAAGACCACATCAGAGTTTTGTCCTCCCCTCGCGATCGATCTCCCCGGGCTCGCCCGCCGCGCAGGGAAGATCCTCGAATCCCGCGTGTGGAAGCCCTGATCCCATGCCGCGCCCCAGGTCGATGGAGGCGTTCGCCACGATCTCCCTGGGTTTTTGCGAGGAGGACAGTTGGCTGTTTATGGGACGCTGCTCTGGACTCCTCCAGCCCGTTTCGCAATCGGGTGATTGCACGAACGGTGGGCATGGGGTATCTTGTCTGCACTGTCCGGGGGCCCATCGGTCCCCTCTCTCGGAGCATGGGCGCAGCGAATGCCTGCGCATAGGAGATGCAACATGAGGATGCAGTTCGTCGGTGTCGTCGCGACCGTTGTCCTGGGTTCTTTCGTCGGGTCCGCCGACGGGGCGACGAATGCAGGCCCGCAGGATCTGACGCTCTGGTACGCGCAGCCCGCCAAGGAGTGGACCGAGGCCCTGCCCGTCGGCAACGGCCGGCTCGGCGCCATGGTCTTCGGCAAGACTTCCGACGAGCGGCTCCAGCTCAACGAAGACACCCTCTGGGACGGCTACCCCCGCGACACGACCAATCCGCAGGCGCTGGAGGCGCTGCCGGAGGTCCGCCGGCTGCTCTTCGAGGGCAAGAACGCCGAGGCGACGAAGCTGGCCGGCCAAAGAATGATGGGCCGACCGATGGGCGTCGAGTCATATCAATCGCTCGGCGACCTGCACCTCAGCTCCCCGACCGTCGGGACCGTCGCCGACTATCGAAGGAGCCTCGACCTCGACACGGGGATCGCAGCAACGACCTGGACCGTCGACGGCGTGCGGTTCACCCGCGAGGTCTTCGCTTCGGCGCCCGACAACGTGATCGCGATCCGCATCTGTGCCGACAGGCCGGGGTCCGTCACCTGCACTGCGACGCTGACCCGCCAGCAGGACGCCAATTGCGTCAGCGAGGGCAGCGACGGAATCGCCCTTCGAGGCCAGATCAAACGCCTGGATCACAGCGGCAAGAACGTCGGGATGAAGTTCGAGGCCCGCGTCGTGGCCCGAACCCGGGGCGGATCGGTCGCCAGTCGGGACGGCAAGCTCCTTGTGGAAAAGGCCGATGAAGTGCTTCTGCTGATCGCCGGCGCGACAAACTATCGCGCCGGCGAGCCCGCGGACCTGTGCAAAGCCCACCTGCACGCGGCCCGGGGTTCTTACGAGCAACTCCGCGACCGGCACATGGCCGATCACCGGAGGCTCTTTCGTCGGGTTTCGCTGGATTTGGGACGCGCCGAAAACGCCGACAAACCCACCGACCAGCGGCTCGCGGCGATCGCCAAAGGCCAGGCGGACCCTGGGCTGGCGGCCCTGTATTTCCAGTTCGGACGCTATCTGCTGATCGCCTGCTCCCGGCCGGGCGACCTGCCCGCCAACCTCCAGGGCCTCTGGAACGAGCACATGAAGGCCCCCTGGAACGCCGACTACCATACGAACATCAACCTGCAGATGAACTACTGGCCCGCGGAGGTCGCCAACCTGGGCGAATGCCACCTGCCCCTGTTCGACTATATGCGAGATTGCCTCGTGGAGTCGGGGAGCCGAACCGCCAAGGTCCATTACGGCTGCGACGGCTGGGTCGTCCACCATCTCTCCGACGTCTGGGGCTTCACCACGCCCGCCGACGGCGTCTGGGGCATCTGGCTCATGGGCGGAGCCTGGCTGGCTCAGCATCCGTACGAGCATTACCTCTTCACGCGAGACGAGACCTTCCTCCGCGAGAGCGGCTATCCGCTGATGAAGGGGGCCGCGGAGTTCATGCTCGATTTCCTCGTCGAAGCCCCGGCGGGCACGCCCGTCGCAGGCAGACTCGTAACGAATCCCTCGCATTCGCCGGAAAACCAGTTCCGCAAGCCCGACGGCTCGACCTCCATGTTCACCTACGGCGCCACGATGGACTTGCAGATCCTTCACGACCTGTTCACCAACTGCATCGAGGCCGCGACGATCCTGGATGTGGACATTGAGTTCCGCAGGCGACTTGCGTCGGCCCTGGAGAAACTGGCCCCGCTGCAAATCAGCCCCAAGACCGGACGGCTCCAGGAGTGGATTGAAGACTATGACGAGCCCGAGCCGGGGCACCGCCACGTGTCGCACCTGTATGGACTCCACCCGGGCCGTCAGATCAGCCTGGCCCGGACGCCCGAACTGGCTCAGGCCGCCCGAAAGTCGCTCGAATACCGCCTCTCCCACGGCGGCGGCCACACCGGCTGGAGCCGCGCCTGGATCATCAATTTCTGGGCCCGACTCCAGGAGGCCGAGAAGGCCCATGAGAACGTGGTCAAGCTGCTGGAGAAATCGACGCTGCCGAACCTGTTCGACAACCATCCGCCCTTCCAGATCGACGGCAACTTCGGCGGCGCCGCCGGGATCGCGGAGATGCTCGTGCAAAGCCATGCGAACGAAATCCATCTGCTGCCCGCCCTGCCGAGGGCCTGGCCGCAAGGTTCCGTCACGGGTCTGTGCGCCCGCGGCGGGTTCGAAGTGGACCTCTACTGGAGAGCCGGCAAACTGGACAAGGGCATCCTCCGCTCCAAGACCGGAGGCGTCTGCCGCCTGCGAAACGCGACGCCCCTTCGCGTGAGCCTGGCTGGCATGCCGGTCGCGACGAGCGGCTCATCGAACGAGGTCGTATTCGCGACGCAACCAGGCCGAAGTTATACGCTCGAAACGCAGATTCCCTGAACCGACCCAGTCCCCGACGGTACATCACCAGCAGAATGAAAGACAAAACGAAATGCCTATAGAGCTGGGTCTCGGATTGGTCTGGTACGCGGTCTTCGTGATCTCGACGACGTTTCATGAGGCCGCCCATGGCCTGGCCGCGTGGAAGCTGGGCGATCCGACGGCCCGCGAAGCTGGACTGGTCACGCTCGATCCGGTCCCCCACCTGCACAGATCGCCCATCGGCATGATCGTCGTCCCGATCGTCGCCTTCCTCACGTCGATAACCACAGGCGGCGGATGGATGATCGGCTGGGCCAGCACTCCCTACGATCCCTATTGGGCCCAAGCCCATCGCAAAAAGGCGGCCTGGATGGCCTTGTCCGGACCGGCCGCCAACCTGGCGCTGATCCTTCTGGCCGCCGCGATCATCCGCATCGGCATGCTCCTGGGCCTGTTCGCCGCGCCGCTGGAATCGACGTGGACCCAGATCACCGTCGCCCGGTCGCCGGGCCTGATCAGCAGCGCCGCGATCGTGATCAGCGTCCTGTTCTCCCTGAACCTGATCCTGCTGGTCTTCAACCTGCTGCCCCTGCCCCCGCTCGACGGCAGCGAGATCGTCATGCTGTTCCTGAGCGACCGCACCGCGGACCGCTACCGGGAATTCGTGGCCCAGCCGGCGGCCGGCCTCATCGGTCTGGTCGTCGCCTGGAACCTCATCGGCGTCCTTTTGGGCCCGGCCCAAACCCTGGCTTTGAACCTCCTCTACCCCGGCGCCGGATACGGGCATCAGTAATCTCGTATACCCCACTGCCGTCTTTTCCGACATCCTGAAACCAGTGCGGACTCTCCTACTTGTTTGGAACCATTGAATTCGGTAGAATGTATGCGTATTGAGTCAGAAACCGACGGATTGGGATCGACAGAATGCGTTCAGCAGAAGTGCACAGCTTTGATCGGTGTGGCGGCAACTCTTGGGAGGACACGGAAATCAAGGCAACGGTCCGAGACCTCGTCGACCGGATCGTAGAACAGGTCCATCCCCTGCGGATCATCCTTTTCGGATCCGTAGCCAGGGACGAGCAGAAACCCCAGAGTGATATAGACCTCCTGGTCGTCATGCCGGAAGGGGCGCACAAACGCCAGACAGCACAGACCCTCTATCGTCGGTTGCGGGGCTTGCGAACGCCGGTGGACATTCTTGTGACGACAGAGGTCGATTTGGACAGCCAGAAAGAGAATCCCGGTTTGATCTATCGGACAATCCTCCGGGAAGGCAGGGAACTCTATGCCGCCTGAACAGCCGCAACCGGGCAGCACTCAGGATTGGCTGCGATACGCAGTCAGCGATTTGGAGCTCGCTAAAAGACGCGACACTCCCCATGTGTTGCTGGAGAGTCTCTGCTACCATGCCCAGCAGTGTGCGGAGAAGGCGCTCAAAGCAGCGCTCATCGCTCACCGAATACCCATCCACAGGACGCACAGTATCGGTCTTCTGCTCGATCTGCTCTCCGAACACCTCACCATCCCCGAGGATGTACAGGAGGCAGCCATCCTCACAAGTCACGCAGTCGCATGTCGGTATCCTGCCGATATTGAGCCGATTACCGAGTCGGAGTATGAGCAAGCCCTGCATCTGGCTCAGACTGTATTGGCTTGGGTCAGACAGATCGCCGGATAGCCCGATGCAGTTGCCTTGCGGTCGGACGGTTTGCCGCATATTCGCGGTACGCAGCAATCAAAAATGCCGACTTGACAGATCCGCCAATCTGTGCTCCATTGCAGTCCGAGGGATGGGGCGGCCAGCAGCGTGAGCGCGTTTGCGCTTTGATAATTCGTTCGCGGAAGATCGTTTCCGAACCTCCGAAGATGGGGCCTCGTGTCCGCCGTGCGGCGGCCGAGTTGAGTTCATTCCTTTGGAACGGAAGGAGATGCATCATGAACGAGCAGACGATTGTTGCCGGGACCAGTCGAAGGGAGATGTTGAAGCGATCCGGGATGGGCGTGGTCGCCGGCGCAGCGGTTGGCGCTCTGGCCACCGCGAGCGCCTAGGCCGCCGCGGCGGACATCAACATCTCGTACGCCTCATGGATTCACGGCCACAGCATGCAGATCGGGCATCCCGACCGGATCGCCTCCCAGTGGCGGGCCGGGTTCGGCATCAATGTCGAGGGCAAGCCGGGCACCATCAACTGGTTCCATTACGACGGCGAGAAATTGATCGCGGAACACAACGACGTCAACCTGTCGAAGGGGAACCCCCTGGCCGGATTCGTCGTGCCGGATCGGCCGCTGATCCTGTGGGGCCTGGGCATCTCCATCGGGGTCGCCTTCGGCGTCGAGATGATGGACCACCACATGGACTTCATCGCCGCCGGCTGCGATTTCACGCTCCGAATCCCTCTGTGAGAAGCGTTCTCTCGTGGGACCAGGCTCGATTCCCGCTTCGCCTGGACGGAAGCCTTCGGACACAGGGGACGCGTCTGAACCGCGACAAGACGTGCGTATCCGAGGACCCCAGCTCCCCTGTTGCGCCACATCCCTATTGATAAACCCTGCGCCGGCCACTATTCTACAAAGGCCAAAGGGGATCCAATCGTTTCGCCCTTTCGGTTGATGAGCAATGCAAACGCGACAACTGGGCAAAGAAGACATTGAAGAAATCGAGAAGCTGCTGACTCGTCGAGACAAGAGGCTCGCGGGAAGCGCAGCGTGAGTCCTATTCGTCCTATAGGTCCTGTTTGTCCTATAGAACGCATGGGACGGATAGGACCTACAGGACACCTCTCGCACAACGGGAGATCCGCAAAATGAAGGGAATCGAATGCCGCAGACACAAAGCGTCTACACCAGTCCGCTCGTGGAGCGAAACGCCTCCCGCGAGATGGCGGAGCTCTTCGGAGCTCAGAAGAAGTTCGGAACCTGGCGACGGCTCTGGCTGGAGCTGGCCAAGGCCGAAAAGAACCTCGGCTTGGAGATCACGCAGAAACAGATCGACGAGATGGCCGCCCACCTCGACGACATCGACTTCGACAAGGCCGCGGCCTACGAGCGGCAGTTCCGCCACGACGTGATGGCGCACGTCTACACGTTCGGAGAGGTCGCCCCCAAGGCCGCGCCGATCATCCACCTGGGCGCGACGAGCTGCTACGTCGGCGACAACGCGGACCTGATCATCATGCGGGATGCGCTGCGCCTGGTCGCGGGCAAGCTGGCCGCCGTGATCGATCTGCTGGCCAAATTCGCCCAGCAGTATCGCGACCTGCCCACCCTGGGCTTCACGCACTACCAGCCGGCGCAGCTTGTCACCGTGGGCAAGCGCGCGACGCTCTGGTGCCAGGAGTTCGCGATGGACCTCGACGAGATCGAGCACCGGATCGAGACGATGCCCTTCCGAGGCGTCAAAGGCACGACGGGTACGCAGGCCTCGTTCATGGAGCTCTTCGAGGGCAGGCACGCCAAGGTCAAGCAGCTCGACAAGGACGTCGCGGCGGCGTTCGGCTTCAAGAAGCTCTGCGCGGTCACCGGTCAGACCTATTCGCGCAAGGTCGACACGATGATCGTCAACGCACTGGCCCTGATCGCCCAGTCGGCGCACAAGACCTGCAACGACCTTCGCCTGCTGGCCAACCTCAAGGAGATGGAAGAGCCCTTCGAAAAATCGCAGATCGGCTCGTCCGCGATGGCCTACAAGCGAAATCCGATGCGATGCGAGCGGGTGACGGCCCTGAGCCGACTGGTACTCAGCTTAGCCACCAGCCCGGCGATGACCGCCTCGGAGCAATGGTTCGAGCGAACGCTCGACGACTCCGCCAACAAACGCGTGGTCATCCCCGAGGCGTTCCTCGCGATCGACGGCATTCTGCAGATCCTCCTGAACGTCTTCGACGGACTGGTCGTCTACCCGAAGGTGATCGAGGCCCACGTGATGGCCGAGCTGCCGTTCATGGCGACGGAGAACATCCTGATGGCCGCGGTGAAAGCCGGGGGCAATCGCCAGGACCTGCACGAGAAGATCCGCCAGTACTCACAAGCCGCCGCAAACGAGGTGAAACGGCTGGGCAAGCCCAACGACCTGATCGCCCGCCTCCAGGCGGACGGGGCCTTCGCGAACCTCAATTTCGAGAAGGTGCTCGATCCCGCAGCCTACGTCGGCCGGGCTCCTGAGCAGGTGGACGAATTCATCCGAGCCGTCGTGGCCCCAATCCGCAAGAGATACCAGAAAGAGTTGGGACAGAAAGTCGAATTGAAAGTGTGAAGATCACCAAACTCGAAATCCGAAGCACGAAATCCGAAACAAATCCAAAACCCAAAGCACAAATGGCCGAAACGCTCGCGCCGAAGCCGGGCCCGTTTTGAAATTTGATTTTTGATCATTCGTGCTTGTTTTGGATTTCGAGATTCGGATTTCGGATTTCCGGGAAGGACAACCGATATGACAAGGCAGGAACTCATCAAACGCATCAAAGAGACCGCGTACCTCGAAGGCGATTTCGTTCTCCGCAGCGGCAAGCGGAGCAAGTACTACATGGACAAGTACCTCTTCGAGACCAAGCCCGACATCCTCAAGGCGCTGGGCAAGGAGTTCGCCAGACACATGACCGAGGACGTGACGCTGATCGCGGGGGCCGAGTTGGGAGGCGTGGCGCTGGCCGCCGCGACCGCCATGGAGACCGGCAAGAACTGGATCATCGTCCGCAACAGCAAGAAGGACTATGGCACCAGCAAGCTCGTCGAGGGCGTGCTCCAGGCGGGCGACGTCGTCCTGCTCGTCGAGGACATCGCCACCACCGGCGGCCAGGTCCTCGAAGCCGCCAAGGTCATCACCGACGCCGGCGCCAAAGTCAAGAAGATCGTCGCGGTCATCGACCGCAAGCAGGGCGCCCGCGAGAACATCACCGGCGCCGGCTATCCGTTCGAATCGATCATCACGAAGGACGACCTGGGGATCGCTGATTGATTGTTGATCTGTGATGGTTGATCGTTGATTTCCGATGGGCGTCGCCGCGCGGCGTAGATCGACTATCCACCCTCCAGCTTGAGGCAGTCCTGCTCCGCCGGCTTACTCAGTGACTCTCGCGATCAGCGACAGAATCCTCCGGGCGACCCGTGTCTTGCCGCTTTGCGCCATTTCAACCCAGTCAGCCCCACGGACCTTGATATGGACCGTGGATCGCTCGGCCCCGATCGCGCTGGGCGCGTTGGCGACGATCATGTCGAGGTTCTTCTCGCGGAGCTTTCGTTCGGCGTTGGCGCGCAGATCGCGGTCCTCCAGGGCGAAGCCGACGACGATTCGCGACCCGTGGCCCGTGGCCCGTGACTGGTTCTTGTGCTTCCCGGTCCACTTGAGGATGTCCCGCGTGGGCTTGAGTTCGAGGGTGAGTCTGGCCGCCTGCTTCTTGAGCTTGGTCCTGGAGGGTCTGGCGGGCGTATAGTCGGAGACCGCGGCCGCCATGATCAGGCAGTCGCACTGGGGGAAGTGCTCCTTCACCGCATCGAACATCTGGGCCGCGCTTTCGACCGGGACCACAGCGGCGCCCGCCGGCGGTTTCAGCGAGGTGGGAGCGGTGATCAGGGTCACTTCGTGGCCGGCCTTCAACGCCGCATGGGCCAGGGCGTAGCCCATTCGACCGCTGCTGGCGTTGGAGATGAACCGCACCGGGTCGATGTACTCGCGGGTGCCCCCCGCCGTGATTAGAATCCGCATAGCAGTCCTCTTGTTTGTAGTGACGCCGTAAGGCGTTAGCTTCCGAATGGAAGAAAGATATGGGTGCAGGTTTCATTTTACGTACCGGGTTACGCACAGCGGCGAAGCCGACTGTAGGTATCCCAGAATTCCTTCCACAATCCGGATTTGACGTAGCAGCGGAAGTTGAGGATTCGCTGTCCACCTTGTCGTGACCAT
>DATIKY010000239.1:0-4545 GCA_035476995.1 Sedimentisphaerales bacterium
GCCGCCTCAGTCGGCCGCAAGGCCTTCTGACACTCACGATCAGTGCCAACACTTGGATCAAAACGCGCCTGTTACAGATCCTCAATCAAATCCCAGCCAACGTCTGACCCGTCCATGTTTATGCAACGTTAGGGTAGACTCGTATTCCACGAGAAAGCGGGACGGTGTCCGGTACTTTTTCCAGTGTGTGACAATCCTCTTTTGCAGAGAGCAGCGGTCTCGGTCTTTGGTGCGGCGGGACGCCGCGTGGGAGCGTGGAAACGTGCGGAAAGACACCGGAGGCCCCCCCCACACACACACACCGCTGTCGCGTCGTCATGGTCTTCACCGAAATCTGCGTCAATCAGCGTTCCTCTGCGGATGGTTCTGCGTTGCGTGGACACCGTGAAGCGTCAGAGGTTTAAGAACCGGCTTGCCTTCGCGTCCTCGGCGTCCTCTGCGGTTGATGAATTCATCGTCGGCCTCTCCTTCTTGTCTCTGTGGGCTCTGTGTCTCCGTGGTGAATCCTCAAGCCATCCAACATCCGGTCGACTCGTCAGTTCGAGCTTCGCTGCCGGAAGATTCGACTCGCGCGGAGACGCCAAGGCGTAGAGAGCACGCCCTCGGAGGTACGAGCGGTGCGGGATGTGCAGGGTGGGCTCTTGAGCCCACGCGTTTTCTCTGAGCCTTGACACCCCGTGTCCGCCGCACGATACTGGATCCCGGTTTGGCGAACCTGCGATTGCATCCTGAAGAACGGGAGACAAACGGGAAGGCCCCGGCTCGCATGAAGAAGAAATCCGAAGAATCCACTTGACTCAACTTAACCAATGAGTTATATTCATAGAAGGTTATGCCGATATGGCATGGGATGTGGAGTATACGGACGAGTTCGAAGATTGGTGGGAATATCTGACTGAAGCCGAGCAGGAATCCGTCGCCGCAACGGTCGGATTGCTGGAGATTGAAGGGCCGCGTCTGCCGTTTCCATACAGCTCCGGCGTCGAGGGTTCGAGGCACGGCCATATGTGGGAACTGCGAATCCAGCACGCCGGACGGCCGTATAGAGTCCTGTATGCCTTCGATCCCCGCCGTTGTGCGATCCTGCTCATCGGCGGCGACAAGACAGGCAACGACCGCTGGTACGAGCAGTTCGTGCCGGTGGCCGACAGGCTCTATGACGAGCACCTTGACTCGCTGAGAAAGAAAGGTCGTTGACTATGGCCAGGCCGTTCAAGAATCTGGTGGAGAAGATGTCGCCTCAGAGCCGCCGACGAATCCGCGAGCGGACCGCTGCGATGCACACGGAGATGCCCCTTCAGGAGCTTCGGCAGGCCATGCAATTGACGCAGCAGGAATTGGCCGAACGTCTGGACATGAACCAGGCCGCGATCTCGAAGCTGGAGCATCAGTCCGACATGTACGTCAGCACGCTGAGGCGTTTCGTCGCCGCCATGGGCGGAGAACTCCAGATCGTCGCCCGCTTCCCCCAGGGCGACGTGGTCATCAGCCAGTTTGAAGACATCCAGGAACGAGAACCCGCGGCCAAGACCACCTGAATCCATCCCAATGCGTCTCGCGGTCGCCCGCCCGAACGCTTCCACGCTTCTACGCTTCTACGCATTCACACGCCTTCCCCGAGGCGGCTTCGCCCAATACATCCTCCGCGGCGGCCGCAAGGCCGACAAGACACAACCGCCCGCCACGCGAACGGAGGAAGCCCAAGAACTGGCCCGAAAGCTGGACCCGCCCTGGGCTCAGACGCACAACACCGACGCCAATCGCCGATAGAGTCCGGTCGCGTCACTGAGTTGCCCAAAGCGTAAACGAGGGACTGACCCCGGCGGCCCCCCCTGCCGATCAAAGCCCCAAAGGGCTGCCGTGGAAATCGAGGCTAGTTGGAAAACCACATATCGAGCGTGGTACACGATCTTTCTGCCGATCTTGACCAGCTTGTCTCGTAGCGTCGTCAGGGTCCAGTGCTTCACACTCGGTGGCAGCGCCAACCGTCTCAGGAAGTTGCCGAGGTTGTATGCCAGCACGTGCAGTTGCAGACGAACCTGGTTGGCCTCGAAGCTATCGCAGGACAGACGGGTCCAGCGTATGGCGTATTTGCCTTCTTTGATCCACTGCTCGGCGGTCCCACGCTGGTTGTAGAAGTTGACCACGGATTCGGGGCTACCTGCAAGGTTCGTCACAATGATAGATTTCTTAAAGGGTATCGTCCAGGGCCGCCCAACGCCAAGATCAGACGCGGCGAGGCCGTCGCTTGCATCCGCTTGTCATGGCGTAGTGTCGTTCTTCGCCGGACGCTGCTTGCTCGCCCTGTAAGAGTCGACAACTGCCTTTGCCTCGGCCAGTCCGCAGCCCGTGTCCTCGCGATAGGCTTTCACCGCCTCGACAAGTGAGCAGTTCGGGTCGTCCCATTTCGCTCTGATCTTCTCGGACGGCTGAGGAAGGGCAGCCACATCGATCCTGCGGGTCCTTGGGCCGAACAGGAAAAGAGCCCCCATCAATACCAGACCAGCACCAAAAAGGAATCCGCTCCAGAACTCCCGCAGCGACTCCAGGAAGACACCGACGCCGATGGAGAGAAGAGAGAGGATGACGTACGCGGCGACAGCCCACGGGATGTCCCGTATAGAGAAATCGCTGATTCTGAAGGATCGGTGTTCGGTCATGATCGATTCGATCCCTTTCGGTCGAGGACCAGTTTCGTTGCTCTAATTTCCAAACAGAACGCATTGCATAAGGGGCGAGCGTAAGCGATTCCCTCTCAATGCAAATGTCATGTTATTTCCTTAGCCGACATTTCCCGTATGGCCTTCATCCGGCAACAACGCCGGCCTTGCCTATCATGAATATACGGCGTTTCACCGGGGCATTCAAGTGCGAAATGCTCTGTGGGGCGGCAAACGACGGTGGCCTCGCAGGAAATCGCCATTCACGGAATCGCCGGGGTCACGGAATCGCCGGGGTCAGGCCCTCGATTACGCTTTAGCGGGATTCTGGGTGGATTATGACCGTCAGAAGACGGATGGGTTGAGAGCCGCCTCTCGTCGCTCGGGGCGGGGCGGCAGGCGTGACCGATGCCCCGTGACCCGGCCTCCGTGCTTCCTTCACCCCCTGCGTCACTGCGTCCCTGCGTGAGTCCATCATGATCTCTGAGCGGAGGCGGTGAGCCGCAGTCGGTGGCCCATGCCTCGTTTTCGGTCTTCGGCCTGCGGCGGGCAGTTCGGAATCTGCGTCAATCAGCGTTCCTCTGCGGATGGTTCTCCGTTGCGTGGACATCGTGAAGCGTCAGAGGTTGAAGAACCGGCTTGTCTCCGCGTCCTCGGCGACAGCGATAGGGTGTGCTCCGCACACCGTCTTGCTTGTGTTCACCACAGAAGTACAGAGGACACAGAGAAGAAGATGCGAAGCAGAAGAACCGGTTGAACCGCGGAGGACGCCGAGGACGCGGAGAAATCCGGAGTCTTCCTTGCGATCATCGTGTCTTCGCGAGAGCCCCTTGCGTCATTGACTCGCCTAAAGCGTAAACGAAGGGCTGCCTCTGGCCGCCCCCAAGTACATTGTCTTGGCTTTCACCCGGCACGAAGTCTCTGCTTGAGGATTTCGCTCGCGAGTTCCTTGATCGCCTTCTGTTCTTTCTTGGCAGTCTCCCGCAAGGCAAGGAAACTCTCTTCATCAACCTCGATCTCAAAATGGTGTCTTTGGATGTCCACTTCGAGATCGACGGGCTCCATGAATTCCTCGTAGTCGGTGATGCTATGCGCATCCCAGAACTGCGCCGCCTCTTCGTACGACTTGAACTCATCCGGCAGTGAATCAGGGTTTCTGTTTGCGCTTGGCATAGTATTTCCTTTCGGCGGGGCTCATGTCGCGCGCCGAAATGGGCAACGCTGCGCCTCGCTTCTTATCGATGAAGAAAACAATCAAGTATCGTCCGCCGGTGATCTGTGCCATGGCTGCGTATACATCTTCACCGCGTACACGGCCTTTGACCATCCTGCGGACGATCGGCCTGGAACGGAGTGTTTCTTCCGCCTCTGCGATCGACACGCCATGCTTGGCGATCAACTTCTCAACAACGCCTTCCTTCCAGATGATATCTGTAATCCGCATCTCTCAAGCCGTTTCGTAGAGCCCTGTAGCCTACAAATCCATAGAGCATTGTAGGGCAGAACAGCCGGAAAGGCAACCGGAAAAGACGAAGGGAAGGCGTTGCGACGGAAACCTAATACTACAACGCTATGGAAGTCTCCAGTGACATCTGATTGTGTCTTTGAGTTTGATGCCGATGGCGTGTAAACGAGCGATGGTTCGACGACGATGGCTGCGGGCGGCCTTGGCGTTGCGCTGTTGCGTTAACGTCAATTGCGCGCAAAGCTGTTGGGCATACTTCCGCGAACAGCGTCCGCCCCGCGCCCACAAGGGCACCAGTCTCGCCGTCGCGGTCCGGATCTGGCAGACCGTCAGGCCCGGATTTTCCCCC
The DNA here is from genome assembly GCA_035476995.1 of Sedimentisphaerales bacterium. Taxonomy (GTDB): domain Bacteria; phylum Planctomycetota; class Phycisphaerae; order Sedimentisphaerales; family Anaerobacaceae; genus PLanc-01. The sequence goes on from DATIKY010000239.1 coordinate 4,475, forward strand.
CCGATGCCTCAGGCAGAACTCACTGAGGAAGACATGGCTCAGGCAACTGAGGATCAGGTGCCGTTGGATCG
>DATIKY010000240.1:0-9991 GCA_035476995.1 Sedimentisphaerales bacterium
TCTCTTGCCGAATCTGAACCTCACCTGTGGTGAGATTTACGAATCGGCTCCTCGGTTACGAATCCACGCCTCTTTCCCGATGAAAACTGCACATTCGCAAGACTTGACGGAGTGCCTTATGCAACTGGAGGGTCTACTCAAAAGTACGCAAAAACCGGATGAGCCGATAAAGACATCCTGATCGTGTACCTCGACGGCATCCAGTTCGGCCAGATCCACGTGATCGTGGCGTTGGGCGTGGACAGCCAGGGCTACAAGCACGTGCTGGGCGTTCGCGAGGGCTCCAGCGAGAACGCCACGGTGGTCAAGGACCTGCTGACGGACATCGTGTCGCGGGGCCTGGATCCGAAGCGGCGACGGCTGTTCGTGATCGACGGCAGCAAGGCCTTGCGGGCGGCCATCGATGAGGTCTTCGGCGACCAGAACCCGATCCAACGCTGCCGTAATCACAAGATCCGCAACGTGCTGGACTATCTGCCCAAAGACCGTCAGGACAACGTCCGCAGTGCGATGAAGGCGGCGTTCCTGCTGCCGGCCGAGCAGGGAATCGCGAAATTGAAGAAGCTGTCCGAGTGGCTGGCCCAGGAATACCCCTCGGCGGCCGAGAGCCTGCTGGAGGGCCTGTCCGAGATGTTCACGATCAACCGCCTGGACCTGCCGGCCCAACTGCGTCGCTGCCTGGCGAGCACGAACATCATCGAGTCGCCCAACGCCGGGATTCGGGAAAGGACCGGGCGTGTGACGCACTGGCGGGACGGGCAGATGGTGCTGCGATGGACGGCCTCGTCGCTGCTGACGCTGGAGAAACGGATGCGGCGGATCATGGGCCATCAGCAATTGTGGATCCTGGAGGCGAAACTCCAAGATCACAATCAGGAACAGGGTGTTGTCAAGAAGGTCAAGAGTGCGTAGGATTCATCATGGAGTGGCCACCGCACCTCCAACTGAGAACGGGACAACCTCACGCCTGATCGCCTTGCCCTCTACTCCAATTCTCGGCAAGGAATTGTCTCATCTATTCTGACACAGAGGGGAACTCGACTCTGTGAAGAGCTCTGCGGCTCCCAGCCATAGCCGGTTTCGTGCGGGCCCGGCGAAGAGGCGGCCGGCTCTGATTTGAGTATTGCCAGATGCCTCTGCAAGAGATAGAATACCAAGCAAGGATGTCGGCAGACGCACCGAGGTTTTCACAAGGGTAGGGTTACCGGGAATGCCTGGTGAAGGGGAGCAAGACAACAAGGTACAGGGGCCATTGAAGCCCTACTTCTCGGCGGGAGGTGAGAAGTCCCCAGCCTCATATGCCAATACGGATGTGGCTGTCGGCACCGGAGTTGGGCCATTCAAGCTGCTGGGCATCCTCGGAGAAGGTGGTTATGGCATCGTCTACCTTGGCGAGCAGGAGCGGCCGATCCGCCGTCGGGTGGCCTTGAAAATCATCAAGCCCGGCATGGACTCCAAACAGGTCATCGCCCGTTTCGAGGCGGAGCGGCAGGCCCTGGCGTTCCTGGACCACCCGAATATTGCACAAATCCACGACGCAGGGACCACGCCCCAGGGCCGGCCGTACTTCGCCATGGAACTCATCGAGGGGCGACCCATCACCGAGCATTGCGATCGGGAACGACTGAGCCTCAGCGAGAGGCTTCGGTTGTTCTTGCAGGTGTGCAGCGCGATTCGGCACGCCCACCAGAAGGGAATCCTCCATCGGGACCTCAAGCCCTCCAACGTGCTGGTCGCAACGCAGGACGGCGAGCCCCTTGTCAAAGTCATCGACTTTGGAATCGCCAAGGCGCTGGCCCAGCCGCTGACGGACCGATCGCTCCACACCGAGCAGGGCCAGTTCATCGGCACGCCGGACTATATGAGTCCCGAGCAGGCGGAAATGGACACTCGCGGCGTGGACACCCGCTCCGATGTTTATTCGCTGGGCGTCATTCTCTACGAGCTCCTGACCGGCATGCTGCCCTTCGACCCGGACACTCTTCGAAACGGCGGACCTCAGAACGTTCGGCGAACGATCCGCCAGCAAGAGCCCAAGACCCCCAGTACCCGTCTGACGGCCCTGGGAGAGGGAATTGCAGGAATCGCAGAGCGACGCCGGACCGATCCGCAGACTCTCGCCAGATCGCTCCGTCGGGAACTGGAGTGGATTCCGCTCAAAGCGATGCGAAAGGACCCCTCGCGCCGCTATCAGTCGGTCTCCGAACTGGCGAACGACATAGAGAACTACCTTGGGGGTAATCCTCTGCTGGCGGGCCCGGAGTCCGTGGCCTACCTCGCCACAAAGTTCGTGCAGAAGCACAGGGGCGCTGTGGCTGCGACCCTTGCGGTTGCTGCGTCCCTTTTAATTGCTCTGACTGTGTCAGTCGAGATGTACTTCAGGGCCGAGAATGCGAGAGACGAAGCCGTGAGAGCTCAAGGTGCCGAACAACAGCAGCGTGAACTTGCCGATGTTGCCCGAGGAGAGGCGGAGAAACGGCTGGCGGATCTGTATGAGAACGAAGGTCGCAGTTATCTGGCTTCTGGAGAGTATGACAAGGCACTGGTGTTGCTTGGCGAAGCATACGAGCTCGACAGGACACGTCCATCCGTGAGACTGTCTCTTCTGGAGGGTCTGCGCAAACACGGCGATCCGAATCTCCGCCAGATCGGTTCCCCAACACACTGGCAGGGTCTTGCGGCTGATCAGAACCTGCCTGTCTGCGTCAGCCCCTTGCGGACCCTGGTGGCTTTCGTCGACAGTACGGCGAACGCGGTTTGCATCCAGCGCACGGACACAGGGGAACAAGTCAACCGCTTCCAAGTGTCCAATGTCTTGAACCTCGCCTTCACTCCAGATGATCGCCATATCATCGCGAAGACTCGTCAAGGCCAGGGATATCATGCGATTAAGGCTTTTGACGCGCGAAACGGGGAGGAAGTCATCTCAATCGATCGCCAGGATGTGGACATCCGCACCGTGCAGCAACTGGCGGGTGAGCATCCGCCTGAGATAAAGCAGCTCGAGACTACCTACAACGGAATTCTCATATCACCTACTGGCGACTGGTTCGCCTTCATCGATGCCGGCGGGGTGTTGGAAGACCTCAAACCACGAGCCTGCTTGTGGGATTTCGCGGCCCATGCGTTTCATGTCGAGGAAGAGGAATTCGCCGGCCAATTCATTCTCGGGTACTTGTATCGGATACCAAGCGCATTCGACGGCTACGAGGCCTTGATGATCGTGGACCGCGAGCGTGTTGTGCATTTCCTGTCGCTGCCGGATTTGAAGTTCCAGTCCAGGTTTCCCTTCGGGGTGACATCGACCATGCTCAGTGCGGACGGCATGCGGTTCTTGATTTCTCTGGAGCCGTCAGGAGTCGATCTGGGCGATCGAAGCAATAACCGAACGATAAGACAATTCCCCGGAATGAAGAGATATGGTTTCAGTCCCGACAGCAAATATGTCGTTACCGAGCGAACTGTGGACGTCGATGCTGACGCCGACGCTTCACTCGTGAGAATCGACGTGTGGGATGCTCGTGATGGACGCCACGTGGCCGACTTGAGAAGCACGGCGATCGAGAATTTGCACTTCGCCCCCGATTCCAGGCACGTGGTGACGGAGCACAAAGACCATGAATTGAAAGTCTGGAGTACGAAGGACTTCACGGCGACCTTCGCGATTCCATCCGGTGAGCACCAAGTGATGGCTGACATGAGCATGGATGGCCGCTGGATGCTTACTCGCTCATGGGATGGTGCGGGTCTGATCCGACTGTACGACTTAGAGAACGGCCGTTTCTTCGAACCGTATGACTGCCACTGGACACCACGAGACCTCAGTGAGGGATGGGCCGGTGTGACGGTGGGACGCGTCTTCTCATCGTCTCTTGCGCAGCCTCGGCAATTACCACTATTCAGCAACGGTGGTGCCCACATCATCACCACCTCTGGTCTCTGGCCTTTCCTAAAGGACACGTCGGAATTCCAGACCGTCCGCGCGCTGGTGGCTGCGCACATCCCCCTGCGGCTGGAGAACGCCAGCCTTCGTGCGGCCTCCCCTCGCGACATGCTGCACGCGAAGACCAAGTACGCCAGACTTCGAGGAGGCTCCGAGGTTCTGAAAGCGATTCGTTATCAGCTCCAAATTGTAGAACAGCAACGGGCCTCGGGCCATCTCGACCAAGCCTTGGACTTGTGGATCAACGAGATACCAGCGAGGACTACTCTTGACCTTGCGACTGCCGGATACTCCGACGAAGTGGTGCACAGACTGTATGATGATCTTGTCTCGCGTGGAGAACTGTGTGAACGTCAGGGGCGGTACGCATTGGCCCTGTCCGACTATCGTACTGCCGTCACGCTCGCGGAGACCGATCTTTGTGCGTACAAGAAGCTCGTGTGGTTGTTGGCGACCTGTCCTGACACTGCTCTGCGGAATGGGCGGGAGGCGGTTGAGTCCGCCAGAAAAGTCCACAGCCGAATGCAAGCGGATGAGTGGGAATGGTCGGCGCTTCATGCGGCTGCCTGTGCTTCGGACGAGGATTGGTCGAGCGCGATTGCCTACCAGGAGAAGGCCATTCGTCTGCTGCCCGAAGAAGAGAAAGGCAGGTGGGTGCCCAACTACCAGGAACGGCTGCGATGGTATCAATCGGGCCGCAGCTACGCGAGAGAGGGGTTTCTCGACCTTGGCGGCAACGATCTGGTGGCTCGGTGGGATTTCGAGGAGCCCCGCGCAGTTGGCATCTTGCCGATGTCCTTTGGCAGCGTGAACGTGCCACTCAATTGGAACGCGAGATCACTTGGCACTCCTCAGGGGCGTGTGCTCAAGTTCTGGGGTGACTACGGTTATGCCGACTGTGGACCGCTGCAATTCCGTTACCCCATTGTCGCCATCACGGTGACAGCCTGGGCGAGATGGGAAGATGCACAGAAGCAGAACTGGTATCCGACAGTGGCCTCGTGGGGAACCTCGTGGACCTTGTACAGACACCCGGAGACTGGCACGGTTGCATTCGGGTGTGACAGTCTGGCCGTGCCCAGCAGTGCTCCTTACTCCTATGTCCTGGGCGAGACGCCTCTGGTTGACGACGGTCGATGGCATCATTTTGCGGGCGTTTACGACGGCACACGCCTACATATCTATGTGGACGGTATACTCGACGGAAGCGCTGAGGCGACAGGGACAATCCCATCGTTCGAACGCAGTGTCTGGGCAGGCATGAGCACGGGCGCAGCGACGTCCTGGACAGGCATGGTCGACGATGTCCGCGTTTATGCAGTAGTCTTGAGTGCGGACGAGATTGCTGGACTCTATAGACAGGACAGGACCCGCTACGAGGGCTCCTTCTTCGTTGACGCCGGAGATCTGCAAGAAGTCATTCTCCCGACAGACACCATTCGGCTGCAGGCTCGTGTCAGCACCAATGGCGGCACACTACCAGCCGATCAGTTGCTTATCTCATGGACACAGACTGCAGGCCCTGCAGGTGTGCATTTCCCTTTGCGAGAGAACGTCCTGGACCCCTTGGTGACCTTCTCCGACCCGGGAGTGTACAGCTTCCGCTGCACAGTGGGCCGCGGTGAACTGAAAGCGTACGATGAGGTGTCTGTGGTTGTCACTCCGGACGGTTTTGCCGGCCTGGTGGCGCAGTACACGTTCGACGATGGCACTGCTGGAGACAGCTCTGGCCAGAGAATCAACGGCGCGCTCAAGGGAGATGCATGTATTGTCAGCGATCCTGATCGAGGGAACGTCTTGAGTCTCGACGGCAACGGAGACTATGTGGAATGCGGTGCTGATCCGCGGTTTGATGTGAATCGAGTTCTGACTGTTGCGGCATGGATCAAGGTCGCATCTGTCGATGGATACTCTCTTAGCATCGTGTCCAAGGGCGACTCCGCCTGGGGACTGTATCGCAATCGATCGACCGATAGAGTGCGTTTCGCCTGCGGCGGTATGGATGGCTTCGAGACTTGGCCTGGCCCAATCGGCGCAACACCTGTCTATGACCTGTGTTGGCATCACGTGGCTGGTGTGTGCGACGGCACGAAGATGATTCTCTATGTGGATGGCCGTCAGGATGCCTCGGTCGTAATGCCAGGTGACATCCGGGTAAATGGCGAGCCGGTCTATATCGGAGGAAACGCCGAAGTAGGCTCGCGATGGTGGAACGGCCTGATCGACGATGTCAGAATATACTGCCGGGCGCTGGACGCGGAGGAGATCACTCGGCTCTTTGAAGAATCGAAGTGACGACTGCGGCATTCGATACTGCCTACACACCCTTTCCTTGGTTCCTCGCGGCATCGGCAAAGAGGCCCGCCAAGTCTGATGGAATCCACGGCAAACGTGCGAACGAGGCAAGGAATCGGTCAAGGTTCGTCGCGGAGTGTTCGGTGATTTGCCGGGAGTGAAATAAACCTGCGGCGGCGATGGCTGCGAAGTAGACGGCCAAGAACACGTCCTTCTCCACTTCCGATTCGGCCTTTGTACCGAGCATCTTGGCGTATTCCTTGATCCTGTGTAACACGAAGACATCGGTCTTTGGGTCCAGGAGCAATTCCCGCAAGGTGCGGCCGGCCATTGCGAGGAAGGTAGAACACGGTTTTGCAACACGATCGGGGAATGAGGCAGCGCGTTCCGGCAGTTCCGCCGGGAGTGGTTGGCGCAGAATATCGCACAGCAGGTCTCCTCTCATCTCATCCTCATTGGCGGGCGCGTCTGCTACGCCCGGACTCAGAGCGATATGCAGTAGTCGGGTCTTCTGTTGGTCGGTCAGCTTCAGGTTGTCTGTTTTCTTCGACACACTTCACCCCTGGACGGACGTCGGGCGGCGTGCCCCGTCGTCAGAAAGCGATCTGCCATACATACGCAAACCCATTCACCTTCTCGCCGGGCCGCGGGAGAAAACCTCGATGAACCTGCGAAGCTCGTCCTCGACCTCCTCCGCCGTGCCGGCCTGCGGGATCAGATGTTCCCGCAGGATCGCGCGGAATCGCCGCTTGAGGTTCTCCACCATGTGGTAGGCCGTGGGGGCATCCGGGATGCCATGCCGCCGACAAAGCGCACTGATCCGTTCTTTGCCGTCGTCTCCATCCGGGTTCAGGAGCCAGTCCTGGAAGAGACACCAATGGGCGAGCTTGCCCCGTGTGGAGCACTCCAGTTCCAGTTCCTTGAGCACCTCCTGCAGGAGTCGATCCGCCCAGGCACGGTCAAAGGCCGTTTCCGGATCCGCTTGCGGGCTTGAGAACTCACGAGTTTCATCCAGGGATTGTTGGGGCTTCTGTGTCCTTTGGAGACTGATCGCATAGTTGTGGACGGCCCGGAGCAGAAAGCTTCGGAACCGGCCTCGCTCGGGGTCTGCTCTCTGCACGAGTTCTTCGCCGAGCACCTTGTCGCTGAAGAACCCCTGCACGAGGTCCTTGGCGTGTTCGTTGCCGAAGCCCATGGCACGCAGATAGCAGTAGATCGGCTTCCAATAGGCCTGGTACAGTTCCGCCAGGAACGTCTCCCGCTCTTGCCCGCTGAGAATGCGGGTCCACTGGGTGGGAGGAAACCCCCGACCCTCGCCTCCCATCTTTGTATGGTCGTCTGGCCTGCCCATCCGTTTCTTCCTCTTCACGCCCTTGACTCGTGATCCATCCACGTCCCTGGTAAACCCATTCACCATGATTCTAACCAGCGGGAAAGGCCTTTTGAAGAGGCAGATCGCATTTTCAAGATTTCTTCCCTCGCTGCGGCGAGATTCCCGGCCTCCAGGCGTAATTGGGGGTAGGAGACGGAGCGACGAGTCAGTCACTACCAGGGGGCTACCGCGAAAGGAGAAGTGTGAAATGAACAAGAAGTTGACTGTACTGAGTGTGGCCGTGATGATTACTCTTGGCATGTGTGCGAGTCTTGCACACGGGGGAGACGTCGAGATCTCTGCGGTGAATTCGGCTGCGGACCTGGACCTATCAGGGGAGATCATCTATCCGATCAACTTCGGCAATAGCGGGAACCCCCAATTCGGCGATCTCATCTTCTCGCAGGACGAGGATTACCCAGGATACGTATCACGAACCTGTTCGGGAGAAGAGCCAGTTGTTCCGTCCTCCTATGGCGTGAACCCTAACACAGGAGACTCCAACCTCGATCGCCTATTGGGATCCGTTGCCTGGACGAACAACGGCCCTGGAGCCTGCACCACCTACGTCAGTCTCGGGGGACTGCACGTCGGCGCCACATACAAGCTCCAACTGGTGTTCTACGAAGCACGTTTGGGCGAAAACCGGCGATATGACATTACCGTCGCAGGGGAGAAGATCGTCACGCTCTACGATGTACTCGCACACCAAGATGGCGTAATTGCCAAAGGGGGCTCCGTCTTGCGGTACACATTCAAGGCTCGGGATACTCTCTTAAGGATCGAGATCGCCCCGGTTCCTGACAATGGTGGATGGCTCTCCAGCATCAGCGCTCTGATTCTGACCAAAGTCGCCGACCCGCTATTTGCGGACTATGGATCGGGGACGACGACCGAACTGGTCAGCGGCAAGGGGACCTGGCAGATCAACTGGGGACAAGGGCCCTGGACGTGGGCCGATAATGCAGGTGAGCCGTTGTTAGGCTCGAATGTGTCGAGCGTGCTGGCGCTCCACACCACGGCCCCTGCCAAGGTCAGCGCGGATATGGTCGCCACGCTTCCGGTTCAGGGCGACTTGATCCTGACCGCCCGCGACAAGGCCAACGCCGACGTGGTCATCGGAACCATGAGCTTGAGCGGGACGGGAGTGAACATCGTCGATCTCAATGCGTCGCGGGTCATCGTGGACCAGGGCAGCGGCATCGGCATGGCGCCCTTCCATGCGCCGGGACCCGAGTTGGCCATGACGCTGAATGAAGCGACCGGCGTCTTTGCCTACATCCGACAGACAGCGGATTGGCGACTGCAACTAGCCGGACTGTATGCGATGCCTCTGGCGGGAGAAGGCATCACCCAGATGCACATTCTCGCAGCCCTCGGTGGAAAGGTCCCGCTAGTCGGCGGATTGGGCGTATTCGCTCTCAGTGGAGAGTATGAACCGGTCGAGACCATGAAGCCGAAATCATTCTGCGAGTACGGGACGGCTGTCGCGACGCAGTTCGGCGCCGCTGGCGGCCTGTGGCAGCAGATCTGGGGTGGCGGACCATGGTCTTGGCGTACTTGTCCGGCCGGTGCGAACGTAAAACTCCTGGGAGAGAACGTGTTCGGCAAACTGGAAACCACCACGTCGGGCGCTCCCAGCATCGACAAAGACATGGTGTTGCGCTCCCCATTTGGCGGCCAGATCACTCTCACCGACTACGATTCAGCGGCCCATGTTGAAGGCCAGCTCAAAGGGGATGTCACGGGGACGTTCGTCGCCGATGTCAACGCGGCCAACGCGACCTTGGATTCCGACGGCAACATCGTCTGCGCCTTCGGGGTGGCGGTGCACGATGCCCCGGATGCGATGATCACCGTGACGGAGGCGACCGGCATCTATGCCGACGTCCGCCAGGCGGGCGAGTGGGGCTGGTACGTCAACGGAACGATGACCATCGCCAGAATTCCGGACCTGCCGCTGCAGCAGAACATCCTCGCTGCTCTCCAGAAACCCGAATTGCTGCTCGGGGCCCATGAGGAATTCGTCCTGACCGGGTGGTATTACCACAAGGCCCCGTAGCGATTGGAAGATCCCTGTTTCTGCAAGTCTCGACAAGGCAGAAACACACACACAGGACTGCGAGTCATTGGCTCGCAGTCCCTTTTTCCCGAGGTGTTGCCAAGTCCGCGGTGGACCGCTGCCGGCCGCCGACCCGGGCCTGGCTGTACAGAGAAATCAACAAACCTTGGGCCCCTCGGAGGAATGGCACTGCCGTCCACAAGGCGTGCGATACCAGGGGTTTATGTTTTCCGCAGTTGCTGGCGGAGTTGCTCTCGGGGTCGTTGCATGAGGGGGTAGCGGTGGCGACGGCGTTTGAGGACCCGTGGCTCGATGCGGC
>DATIKY010000241.1:0-3313 GCA_035476995.1 Sedimentisphaerales bacterium
ATGGTCACGACAAGGTGGACAGCGAATCCTCAACTTCCGCTGCTACGTCAAATCCGGATTGTGGAAGGAATTCTGGGATACCTACAGTCGGCTTCGCCGCTGTGCGTAACCCGGTACGTAAAATGAAACCTGCACCCATTGTGTACAACAAGTGGGTCCAGATCCAGGTCATCATCGATCTGACCGCCAACACCTGCCAAGAATACTACGATGGCGTTCTGATCGCCTCCGGCGTGTGGGACGACAACAATCACACCACGCTCGAAGCCATCGACCTCTACGGCAACGGCGCCTCGTCGATCTACTATGACGACCTCCAAGTGACCGCCTACATCGAGCCGACGCCCGCCGACGGCGCGGTGGACGTCGGCCGCGAGCCGCAGCTTTCCTGGAAAGGCGCCGCGGCCCCCACGTACAACGTCTACCTGGGCACATCGTACGACGATGTCGCAACGGCCACTACGGCCAATCCGCCGGGCGTGCTCGTCGGCAGCGGCCTGAACACCGCGAGCTTCGAGCCGGACCGCCTGGACCTGGGCCAGACCTACTACTGGCGCGTCGACAGGGTGACCGCGGACGGCGTGCGTAAGGGCCGGGTTTGGAGCTTCGCCTCCGAACCGCTCTCCTATGCGTTGAACGCAGCCGCCATCACGGCGACCGCCTCCAGCACCGCAGCGGCGACGGGACCATCGTCGCCCGCGTCGAGAGCCTCTCGAACAGCAACGCCTGGGCCAAGGGCGGCGTCATGATCCGTCAGAGCACCGACGCCGGCTCAATGTACGCCTTCATGCCCATCACCCCCGGCGGCAACGGCGCCAGCTTCCAGTACCGACTCACCAACAGCGGTTCGGCGGCCAACAATGACAGCACCGGCTCTGTGGTCGGCACCCCCTACTGGGTGAAGGTCGAGCGCAAGGGCAACGCCTTCTCGGGATTCATCTCCGCGGACGGCAAGACCTGGACGCAGTTGGGCGCCGCGCAGACGATCACGATGACGGGTCCTGTCCTGATCGGTCTGGCGCTGTGCAGCCACAACGCCTTGGTAGTGACCGGCGCGGAGTTCTCCAACGTCGCCACGACCGGCAACGTGACCGGTTCCTGGCAGGTCGCGGAGATCGGCCTGACGCAGCTTGCGGGCAATTCGATCGAGGGTCTGTACCTGTCGGTCACCGATAACTCCGGCAGGAGCAAGGTCGTCCAGCATCCGGACCCGGCAGCCACCGCCAGCATCCTGTGGCGGCAGTGGACGATCCCGCTGAGCGAGTTCACCGCCGCGGGCGTGAAGACCAACGCGGTCGCGTCGCTGGTGATCGGCATGGGCAACAAGGCCGCCCCGGTCAAAGGCGGCGCAGGCACCGTCTTCATCGACGACATCGGCTTCGGCATCCCGCTGCCGTGATTGAATTCGCGGAGCGACGCCCCGGCCATCCCATCGGATGTCCGGCAACTTGATGCAACACCCAAGCGGGGGCCTGGAGCCACAACCAGGCCCCAGCGGGCGTTCCGAACCGCGGGTGTTCCAGGGCAAAGAGGCTCAATATGTCGTCTTCGCTGAGACGGCCTCACCAGGGGGCAGACTCTGAACCCTGACCAAGGCGTCAAACCTGTCGTCGAAGATCTCAAAGAAACCGTCCAACCCCGTGACCGAGAAGATGCCTCTTGTCGCGGGACCGACGCAGCACAGCGACAGACGCCGGCCGCAGGTCTGCAGCAGTTTCGTCAGACGCAGGAGCACTGCCATCGATGCGGAGGTCATGATCGTCACGTTGCTGAAATCGATCACGACGTCGCAAGTGCCTCGGTTGCGAACATGACGAATCCCCTGATTGAGTTCTTCCCGTGTCTGAGGTTCGCCGGGCAGGTCCACAAGGATGACGTTCTCGGACCACTCTTGCACGCTCATCGTATGTCTCCGTTAAAGATCTGAAAGACCCAGTCGTCTCGCTGTGGGAGATCGGCCCTTTTCGGGTGGAGCTTGAACGGCGGAACCTCCGGCGGCCAAACTGCCGCAAGAAATACGTGGTTCTACGTATATCTGTCGAGCGTCTGTACGCGGCGGCCCCGGCGGTTGGGAGCGCCCGTGGCTTGAAATCGGACCAGGTTCGAGAGACACATGGGGACTGTTCCTCCTGCCCTGAGGATTCACTGGAGAATCGACCATACGCGCACCGACTCCAGGATGAGCACGACGGACCAGATCAGAATGCTGATGCCCGCTGCGGCAGCGGCGATGTCCTTGATCACACCGATCTTGTGGTTTTCGGCGGGCTCCAGGAAGTCGCACAGCGCTTCGATTGTCGTATTGAACATCTCCGAAACCAGCATCAGGCCGGTGGAGACGAATACCAGACCGAAATCGAACCACTGGCGGTAGTGAAAGCACGCCAAGAGGACCACGCAAGAGAGCACGATCTTGTAGGTGACGGACAGATCGTACAGAATGGCGTAGCGCATTCCCGACAGAACGATCCGGACCTTGCGTACCGGGTGGAATCCCTGTAATCCCGTGCCAAGAAACTTGTTCCTCATTTGTCTGCCTCGGGTCTGTTCTGTAATGTCACCGATCGGGCTGCACCCGGCCGTCCGGGCGGCACCGGCGGAGCCGGAGAATTTCGTCCAGGACAGGATCAGGAGAAGACCGAGCGAACGCGGACCTGGGCAGCCAGGCATCTGACCGGTCGGTTCCCTCTATGCTCATGCTATGGGCCCAAAGCGAAAGACGCCGGGGGGAGGGGGCAGAGAGGTTGTGAAAAAATCGGTTGGACCATTAAATAACCGCGTTTTCGGGCCCGCCAGAGGGGGTATTTTGCCCTATCTGGCGATTTTTTCACAGCCTCAGAGCCCCCATCGCACAGACAAGTACGCCAGAACCGCATGAGCCGGAAGAAGTCCTCTTGACTAGCCGGAGGTAAAGCGGGCTTCGGCCCTCCATGGCCACGGCCCATAAAACCTATATCACAATGACGACATCCTCGCGACGGAGGAAACCGGTTTCGGCGGCGACCGTCGCGTAAATATGGTGTAACTCACTTATCTTGCAGGAGTTACATTTTCTCTGATGCCGCTTCGGTGCTGCGGGCGTAGTATCCGAAACCCTGTTAGAATCGCCGACGGGCGGAAACAAGAAAAGGCCGTGGAGGTGTGTCAGCGGCCGAATCGCAAGGGTCGGGTAAAGACCGGCTCATCCGGTTTTTGCGTACTTTTCATGGTGGGTTACGCTACGAGTTCGTAGCGGGTTTCGTGCAGAGCGTAGATCTTGAGTTTGAAGAATTCCGTGTCTCTGAAACCGTAGGCTTTGCGTTGCAGGACGCGG
>DATIKY010000242.1:0-5037 GCA_035476995.1 Sedimentisphaerales bacterium
CCACCGTTGCAGGGTCACACGCTGTTCGTCCGTAATCGTGATCGTCGCAGCTACACGCATTGCGTCCATCCTTTCCTGTTACCAAGGAAGACGCAATATAAATCATATAATTGCAACTATTTATCAAACACTACACTAGCAAGTCCAGGAGAAGAGCATGGATTATCAGAAGGTACTCATTGCAGGCCGATGGCGGGACCCCAAAGACCCGACCGGCCATTTCCACGCCGTGAATCCTGCCCGCAAGCAGACGCTGGGGGAGGTGTATCCTGTTTCCGGAGCGCACGATGTGAACGAGGCGATTGCCGCGGGGAAACAGGCTGCCGTTGAGCTGAGAACGGCTCCTCGCAAGCAGCTCGCCCAGTTCCTGGACCTGTTCGCCGACAAGATCGAAGCCCATGCGGACGAGTTGGTGGCAGTGGCTCATCTGGAGACCGCCTTGCCCAAGGAACCGCGACTGCGAAACGGAGAGCTTCCCCGGACCACGGATCAGATGCGTAAAGCCGCCCGCGCGGCGTGCGAGTTGAGCTGGTGCCGCGCCACCATCGAAACCGCTGTCAATATCCGCAGCATGATGGGACCTCTGGACGGCCCGGTTTCGGTGTTCGGACCGAACAACTTTCCCTTCGCGTTCAATTCCGTCGCAGGCGGCGACTTCGTCGCGGCCATCGCTGCCGGCAATCCCGTGATCGCCAAGGCCAACACAGGACATCCCGGAACGACCCGGATCTTTGGCCGCCTGGCCTTTGAGGCCGTGACGGAGACACGGCTTCCCCCCGCCACCGTGCAGATGATCTACCGCACGCCTCCGGAGCTGGGGCTGCAACTGGTCTCCCATCCGGATGTCGGCGCTTCCGCCTTCACAGGCAGCAAATCGGCCGGCTTGAAACTCAAGACCGCCGCGGACCAGGCCGGCAAACCGATCTACCTGGAGATGTCCAGCGTGAATCCGATCTTCATCCTGCCTGGGGCTCTGGAGGAACGTTCGGATGCAATCGCGCCCGAACTGTTCGGTTCCTGCGCCATGGGCGCCGGCCAGTTCTGTACGAATCCCGGATTGATGATCCTGCAAAAAGGCCCTCGGACCGAAACGTTCATCCGAACGCTGGCCGAGGCCTTCTCCGGAAATCGGCCAGGAGTCCTGCTCTCGCCTAACGGACCGGAAAGCATTGCACAAGCCGTCGAGATTCTCAAGTCCGCCGGGGCGGTCTTGATCGCAGGCGGGAAGGAAGTCAAAGAGGAAGGCTATCGGTTTGCCAATACCCTGATGCGTGTCGATGGCAGGACGTTCCTCGCCAATCCCGGTGCGCTGCAGACTGAGGCCTTCGGAACGGCCAGTCTGATCGTGGTGGCCGAGGATATCGGGCAAATGAAGGAGGTCGCCTCCGCACTCGAAGGCAATTTGACCGGATGCGTCTATTCCCATACCGATGGGCGGGATGATCGTGAGTACGAGATTCTCGAACCCGAACTTCGCCCGAAGGTCGGCAGGCTTCTGAACGACAAGGCGCCGACGGGCGTGGCGGTTGTCACGTCCATGAATCACGGCGGTCCTTACCCGGCCGCCGGACATCCCGGATTCACGGCCGTGGGATTGCCGGCGTCCATGCTCCGATTTGCCGCTCTCTATTGTTATGACAACATCCGTTTGCATCGGCTGCCCGTGGAACTCCAGGACAAGAATCCGACCGGTTCCATGTGGCGCCTGATCGACGGCCAGTGGTCACAGAGAGATCTTTGATCCTCCACAGTCAGGAAATCTCCATGGCGGACAGCAACTCTCCAACCTTCGAAGCGATTGTCGGAAACGACTTCACGATATCCTCCATGCGCACGCATGGGAAAGGCCCGCAGGGGGAACTTCCTTTGACCGAAGAGATCCTGCGATACGCGCCGAGCGGCGATCTGTTCGGCATGACCCAGAACGCCGGCATGGGATGGAAGCCGGAGGATACGAATCTCGATCAGTACCTGATCCTCAGCACCCTGGGCGGATTGCGCGCCGATGACGGACAGCCCATCGCCCTGGGCTACCATTCAGGGCACTGGGAAATCGGCCTGCTGGTCAAAGAGGCGGCAATGACCCTCAAGCAGCAGGGTGTGCTTCCTTTCGCCGGTTTCTGCAGCGATCCCTGCGACGGACGCACGCAGGGGACCGAAGGCATGTACGACAGCCTCCCCTACCGCAATGACGCCGCCATGGTGATGCGCAGGCTCATTCGCTCTCTGCCGCGACGAAAAGGAGTAATGGGAGTGGCCACCTGCGACAAAGGACTTCCGGCGATGATGATGGCCCTGGCGGGCAGCGGGAATCTGCCCGGCATCATCGTGCCTGGCGGCGCCATGTTGCCCACCCTTGACGCCGAGGACACCGCCCAAATCCAGTCGTTGGGAGCGCGGTTCGCGCATCAGTTGATCGACCGGGACTATGCGGCCCGAATGGGATGCGGGAGCTGCGGATCTGCAGGCGGCGGCTGTCACTTCCTCGGCACCGCCGCATCCTCCCAGGTGGTGGCCGAAGCCTTCGGCATGGCTTTGCCTCACAGCGCCCTGTCGCCTTCGGGTGAAGCCGTCTGGATCGATATGGCGCGTCGATCCGCACTGGCGCTGGTCAATCTGTCGACGCGGAACATCCCTCTGCGAGACATCGTGACGCAGCAATCCCTGGAAAACGCCATGCTGGTTTTCGCTGCATTTGGCGGCTCTACCAATATGCTGCTTCATATTCCGGCTGTTGCGCATGCCGCCGGATTGACACTACCCACACTGAACGACTGGATCCGGGTCAACAGACTGGTCCCGCGTCTGGTCGACGCGCTGCCGAACGGGCCGAGGAATTTTCCTACGGTTCAGGTCTTTGCAGCAGGCGGCGTCCCTGACGTCATGCTGCATTTGCGGGATATGGGCCTGCTGAATCTGGATGTGATGACAGTCACCGGAGAGCCCCTGAGAGACAATCTCGACTGGTGGCAGCACAGTGCGCGGCGCAAGGCTGTCAAGGCCAGACTGGAAGCACTGGATCATCTGAGTCCTGATGCGATCATCATGGATGCCGATGCCGCTCGCGGGGCCGGATTGACCAGCACCGTGGTCTTTCCTTCCGGCAATCTCGCGCCGCAGGGCTCCGTGATCAAAGCCACATCCATCGATCCCAGCGTGATCGATGAAGACAACGTGTACCGGCACACGTCCCGGGCCAGGGTATTCGTTTCCGAGAAAGACGCCATCAGGGCGATCAAGGGCCAGAGCGAGGCTCCGATTCAACCGGGGGACATCATCGTCTTGATCGGCTGCGGCCCTATCGGCACGGGCATGGAAGAGACCTATCAGCTCACCTCGGCACTGAAATACGTCCCCTGGGGAAAGCACGTGCCTGTGATCACGGACGCTCGTTTTTCCGGCGTCTCCACCGGCGCCTGTATCGGTCATGTCGGACCCGAAGCGCTGGCGGGAGGACCCATCGGAAAACTGCGGGATGGAGACATGATCGAGATGATTATCGACCGAAAGAACCTGACCGGCAGCATCGAGTTCATCGGCGAAGGGGACAAGCGGTACACCGCGCAGCAGGCCGCGGAGGTGCTCAAGGCCAGGCCTCTCCATCCGGATCTGAGACCCGCCGACACACTCCCCGACGACACCCGCCTCTGGGCCGCCCTCCAAAACGTCAGCGGCGGAACCTGGGCGGGAAGCGTCTATGATGTGGAGAGAATACTTGAGAAGCTGAACTCTGTCTGAGAAGCGGAGATGCGCGCCGGTATCCAACTCGCACACGAGCTGTAGCCGCCGCCGGCATCAGCGCCGAGCGACCGTCCGGGAAGGCGCCCACCACGCGGGTACGCCGACGGATCTCTCGCATGATCCGCTCCAACATACTGTTCGTGCGGATCTGACGATGATGCTCGGACGGGAAGCGGTAGTGCGTCAGCGTCTCGGCCACGGACTCGGCCGCTTTCTCCGCGGCCTTCTTCAGCTTCAGGGCTTTCAGTTTCTCCACGACCGTCGCCGCCTCCACCAAGCCCATGCACTTGTCCGAGACGATCAACTGCACACCCATCAGACCCCGACCCTTCAAATGAGTCAAGAACTGTCGCCAACTCTCCGTGTCCTCCTTCGGGCCTTCCGCAACCCCCGGAATCTCCCGGAACCCATCGGTCCCGATCCCCACCGCCACCAGCACCGAGACGTTGCGCACCTCGCCCGCCCAGCTTCGTTTCAGACAGATCCCATCGAGATACAGGTAGGGATACTCGCCTGTGATCGGCTGGTTGCGCCACGGCTCAATCCGCTCGTAGAGCTTCTGGTTCAGATCGCTCACCGTGCCGGCGCTGACCCGCATGCCCCACAGAGCCTCCGAACGCTCATCCCGGCCCGCTGCAACTGTTCGTAGTGGCGGCGCAGCAAATCATAGTGGAATCCCGGTTGTAGGGCCGCTTCGAAGACGAGCATCGCCAAGTCTCGTTTTCGTACCCTCATGGCGGTGTCCGCAAGCAGCAGAATCCGTCGCCAATGATCGGATTTCATCTCGCGGGCCAGCGTGATGAATAACTCGTAACGGCGCTGCTCGCATACGACCTGTCCCAACAGCGTCAGGGCCTCTTGGGCTTGGTAGTCAAGATCCTCGGCCTCAAGACGCTCGATCTGCCGACGCAGGAAATCGATGCAGATCTGCCCCTGCTCCCGGGAGAGCTTGTGGAAATACCCGTCGGTCTGCCTGTAAGTCAGTCCATAATCTTCCCAGATCAGGAGCATCAGGAGGTCATGCAGGAATACCGTCTCCTCGATTCCCGCGGCCGCGTGGTCGAGTGCAAGGTACTCCCGAAATGCGGCTTGGAAGCTATCGCCAATGACTCCGCAGGAATCGTCGGAAAATCCCAGGACCTGAATGGTCTCAGTGAGGAATGGCACTGCCGTCCACAAGGCGTGCGATACCAGGGGTTTATGTTTTCCGCAGTTGCTGGCGGAGTTGCTCTCGGGGTCGTTGCATGAGGGGGTAGCGGTGGCGACGGCGTTTGAGGACCCGTGGCTCGATGCGGC
>DATIKY010000243.1:0-6066 GCA_035476995.1 Sedimentisphaerales bacterium
TCTCTTGCCGAATCTGAACCTCACCTGTGGTGAGATTTACGAATCGGCTCCTCGGTTACGAATCCACGCCTCTTTCCCGATGAAAACTGCACATTCGCAAGACTTGACGGAGTGCCTTATGCAACTGGAGGGTCTACTCAATCTTGGCCGTGTTAGGGATTGCCCAGTTCTGGATCAGCAGGGCAGGCTGCATATTCTGGCTTACCTCGCGAATTCGACACATCGCATCATTGGTCACCAGAATCATACCATGCCCGACAGCCTGAGCACATAGCCAAAGGTCATTCTCCTGAATCCCCAACTCCTTTGACGTGATCGGTTCGATCAACTGCTCCGGCCGCATTTTGGGCTTCCGCTTGCGGCCTGGTGCGTACTTGTCGAATAGGCGTCTACGAATCTCGCCGAAGTAGATGGTCGCATCTTCACTGACTTCGAGGGCTACGGGTAGTTCTTCACTAACGAACTTACGATAGTCGCTCTGGACGTCTGAATCCACAGATGAATTGACACGATGGCCAAATTCTATTTCGCCGAGGGTTATCACTGAAACCAGGAGCCGCGGCCTGTGTTCGGACGATTCAACTTGCTTTCGCAACGATTCGATGTTGGCCACAACAGCCTCATGCTGTGGGCGTGAGGGATCGTACCAGTAGGAGATTGTCTGTGTGTCGATGAGGTAGTCTCGCACTCAAGAGTCCTCCCCGAACGCCTTCGCCGCAGATCGGAGGCTCGCAAGCACGTGTTCCGACTTCCCTGGCTTCAACCTTGCGGCAACCTCATCAATCGTAGATTGGCGGTAGGCGGACGAGATGTACTTGTGCAACGGCATGACGGATTCGAAGTCGGGGGGGAAATAGCCGGTGAACGTGCAGCCGACACCTTTACGTTCCACGCCGTTAAAGAAGTCCAATAGCTGACGCTCAAGCCTGGTCGGAAGGTCATACGCCCTGAGCACGGCAGCATCCATCTCCAGGAGGGCTTGCTTGATTCCCTCCGATGAGGCTGCGGCGTCGAACAGCTGTCCAGGTGATGCCGCGAGGGTCCGATACCGCATTGCGGCTTGCTCAATGTGACCGGCGTGGGTGGATGACCACCGAGGCACAGGCATTCTACGCATACTGCCGACGAGTATATCCCGTTTGCCTGAGTGGCAAGAAGCAAAAGCGTTGGCCAAGGGCGAGTTCAAGACTGCCCACAGATACAGCGCGGTCGTCTCCGGTTGTATTGGGCGAACAGCGATGAAGCGACTTGTAATGGCATAGCCCGTTTCGTCGAGAGTCGCCTTGAGACGCCAGGGCTCACGACTGACGCGTGCGTAGTTCAGCAGGACCTGCGGCATTTTCGGGGGCATTCCTGCCCGAACATGCAGCAGAACCGAGCGAGTCAAGTTCATTCCCACTTTGGGAGGAACATCAAAGATATTGAGGTCGGCTGGGACGTTGGCAAAGCCGAGGTGGTCATTTTCTTGTGGAGGATCGTGAATGGTCCATGCCTCTTTGGGTAGGTCCTTTCCGAGAAATGCAAGTCCTTGTCCCAGAGTGGCTATCTGTTCGAGCAACGGATGGTTCGCAAGATGGTACCAAGCCACATCCAGTTCTGGAACCCGCAGATCCGCTGAAGGGCTTGCGGCGAACCGCGAGGCATCCACCAGTTCCTCTGAGGAGAACACGAAGCGATCACGGAACGCGTCAATGCCCGTGTTCTTGGCCCGACGAAACCACAGTGTACCAGGTGCCTTCGCGTTTTTCTTCCGTCGGCCTATTAGCACCGCCACCTCATGGTCGCTTTTCTCGAAGAGCTTGTCCCCAAAAACATCGATTTCTCTCAGTTCAAAGTCCGACAGAACTGTGCGACGGATCTCTGTCCCTTCATCGCTGTGAAGCAAGCCTTGTGGTACGACCACGCCAAGACATGCGCTCGCTGTCATGTGCGGGATCGTACGGCGCAGCATCTCGCAGGCTTTGGTGTTAGCGCCCAATTTCATCCCTGCTCTGGCATACGCGGTCCGCTCGTCCCGCGTGAACCTCTCATAGGGGGGATTAGCCAGCATGACCGCACATCGCGTCGCCTCTCTCGTTAGAACATCCGATGCGAACATATCTCCTGGCTTGAGATCCCATCCATTAGGATTCGGAATGTCCGCGAGAGTGAGCGACAATCGAGCAATCTCACGCGCAAAACCGTCGAACTCAATCCCATGGATGTGGTTCTGCAGGTAAGAGTGAATCTTACGCGGGTTTTCTCCCTGCATCTCCATGCGAAGCATTCGCATTGTCGCGAGCAGAAAGGGGGCATGCCCGCACGCAGGCTCGAAAATATGCCGGTCCTCAGGCGGAATCTCACGAACCCAATCGTAGAGCTGCCAGACGATATAATCCACCAGATATGGAGGGGTTGCGTGGACGCCGAGCTTCTTGCGGAGGGCCTTGCTGACTAAGGTGTGTTCATAGACATAGGCGAGCGTCTCGGGAGATACGACGCGCAAATCCCCGTACTGAGAGAGTAACTCGCTGGCTGGCAGTAATGCCTTTTGCCATTGTCGTGACAGCCCCACCCCGCCGTCTGTCGCGCTGTAATGCTTCGCTACACTACCAAGAACCGCCTCAGGGTTCCCCAAATTGAGTCGGCCGAAATCGCCTACGTCTTTATTCTTGAGAATCTTCCCTGCAAGTAATCGAAAGACACAAGTGAACACATTCCGGAGCATCTTCGGATTCGGATCATCCTGGCCGAGCGTCTGGAGCGTAGCCAGTGTCATATTCTCCACGAGTGATCCCAGTCCTGCCCCCGCTTCCCCGCGAAGCAGCGGCATGAGCCCAACGTCCACGAAGCTCAACTGTTTGGCACCGGGCATGCGTCCCAGAACCTTCGCCCGGTAGACACTCTCGGGGAGGAGATCGGCCTTGTGCTCTCGGATCAAAGCGGCAAACTGATCAACCGGTCTGGAGTCAAACAGCGTTGGTGTTGTGCTGTGCTGGGTCCACCATTCAACTGTCCCATTCCGCCATACCCATACTATGGGCGCACCCAACTGGCGGCATGCTTTGACAGCATCTTCTGACTTGTCGGATGCAGCGGTGACGGCAATGCAGGCTGAATCGAAATCCCAGGGTTTGCTGGCAAAACCGACAAGCGGGAAAACGTCGTCGCCTACCCGGAAACGCGTCCCCAGACGTGTGCCGGAGTAGCCGCATTCCTCGATGAGCGGTCTCAATGTGGCGACAGAACGTGCGGTTTTGGTCACGACTGCAATATCCTTCCTGGCATCGTATGGAGCGAGAATACAGCACCTCTTGCAGGCTCCGTCCCGATTGTACCAGAAACGGCATCCGGTAGGGAAGTAGCCATTATGCCGGATTTCACGGACGCCGTCTTTGTCTCCTGTTGCATTGTCGCCTCTGTCGGCCTCTGCCGGACGGCTGGGCGCAGCCGCTCAATTACGTTTTGAGCGAGGCGAAGCCGGAACCGTCTCTCGCGAGGACACGATGATCGCAAGGAAGACTCCGGATTTCTTGGCGTTCTTGGCGGCTTGGGAGAGGAGGGGGGCTGGTTCGTGGCTCGTCGCTCGGGGCGGGAACGCGTGGGCTCAAGAGCCCACCCTGCACATCCCGCACCGCGCGTGCCTCCGAGGGCGTGCTCTCTACGCCTTGGCGTGTCCGCGCGAGTCGAGTCTCCTGGCGGGCATGGCCCACCCTGCATTGCATCCGTGTCCATCCGTGTGAATCCGTACCTGAAGACTGTGGCTCGTGACCCGTGACTCGTGGCCCGTGTTCCGCTTCTCCGTGGTTCAACCGGGAGCTTCGGGGATGCCTCACCTGCTTCCGATGATGTCAGGTGTCGTCAGGCTTCGAAGATGCGTGTGCCGTGGCGGACGACGTACTGAGCGAAGCCGCCCCGCGGCGGGTTGTTCAGCGATGAGGCTGGGAACAGGTGCGTCTCCACATCCGAACCCACCTTTTCCATGACCATTGCCACGGCCGATGCTCGTTGGCGGATGTCCCAGGATTCCACTCCATCGAGGAACACCGCCACGTCGATATCGCTCCACTGGTCGGGCGTACCTTGCACGTGTGAGCCGAAGAGGTACGCCGCCCGCACCACGCTCAGCGCGGACAGGACCTTCACGGCCGCCAGTGCCCGATCTTTTATCCCCGTATCGACAGTACCCATGTGACCGTTTTCTCCGCCTTGCCGAGGACCTCACGCGCAAGCGTCTCAGTGACGCACTCGCCCGCCGGCCTGACTTCCTCAGGATAGCGGGACTGAATATCGTAGCTCGATAGTTCGCCGAGGAACCGGACGTCCTTGCAGTCCAATTCGATCCCTGCCGCCTCCGCGAGACGAAGCAGGTTATGCACTCGCGGCGGCAATTCACCTGTCTGTCCGACGATCACGGCTTTCAAGGCCTTTTCCACAGCTTGCTGGCAGCAGAAAAGGACGTACAGATAACGTCCCGCCTTGAACATCGCATCGGCGGTTTCCAGATCGTACAGTGCCCGATCGGCCCACTGCCGTGATACATCGTCCATAATGCCATCATAGTGTTTGCCGGCGCCCGAGGCAATCGAAAAGCCCGGCGGCTTGGCGAGAGGAGGGCGGTTGGTTCGTGGCCCGTCGCTCGGGGAGGAAACGCGTGGGCTCAAGAGCCCACCCCACATTGAATCCGTGTCAAACACGATCCCTCCGCGTCCTCGGCGTCCGCCGCGGTTCAACCGGTTCTTCATGTCTCGCGCAGAGACGCCGAGACGCCCAGGGGACCGCGGAATCTGAGGACGGAATACGGATCATGGAACACGGGTCACAAGCCACGGGGCACGATTCTTGCCACAGAGGGCACAGAGCCCACGGAGACAAGAAAGAGAGGCCGACCATGAATTCATCAACCGCAGAGGATGCCGAGGACGCGAAAGCAAGCCGGTTCTTCAACCTCTGACGCTTCCCGGCGTCCACGCAACGGAGAACCATCCGCAGAACCCCCTTTAATCCCAATTCCCCCGCACGAGGACATAGTTGCGTAGAGCTCGGGCACGTGGTAGACTCGCCCCCTGAACCATGGAGCAGGGAGCGTTTCCCTGCCCAAAGCCAACAACTGGAGAAGATCGAATAACCGAATTCGACAATTGATAGTCGCGTAGCTTCGGCTGCTGTCCACATCGAAACTGGCAATTTCAATCTCAGGACGGCGCTTCGAGGTACGCCCACAAGCTGGGCGTGCCCGAAAGCGTTCCTGAGAGGGCATGCCAGTGCCTGATGTGGGGCGTTAGTAGGTCACGCCCCCTCTCTTCTTCAGGCACGGCACACCTCCACAGGAACAAGCCATCCTTTTGACAGGGCTGATTCGCACGCGAGCGAGGAAGCCCATGTCCAAGGATACCAGCGGCAAGGAGAGAGTCGGTCCGGCCAAAGGCGATTTCATTGCACCGCCTGATGTACAGGAAACTGACGAGCGTGCGGATGCCCTGCCTGCACAAGAGGAGTTCTGGCGGCCACCCACGCGTTTCGGCAGCGTGCCGGTTGAGAAGGAGCCCTTGGGTTGGGATCGTCGCAAAGGCTTTCGCAAGCTCTTCCCTGCTGTCTATCTGCCTTTTCAGGTAGTCGAGCGCGTTCAGTTCGGACACTCAGCCCTTGAACCGAATCGCCTCTTCTGGGGTGACAATCTTCACGTCATGCGCCAACTTCCCAGCGAGAGCATCGATCTGATCTACATTGACCCGCCCTTCTTCTCCGGGCGGCAATACAATGTCATCTTTGGGGACCAAAACGAGCTTCGCTCCTTCTCCGACATCTGGGAGGGTGGCATGCCCGGTTATCTCATTTGGCTCAACGCCCGCCTTTATGAGATGAAGCGTCTCCTCAAGAAGACCGGCAGTATTTACGTCCACCTGGATTGGCACGCCGCCCATTATGTCAAAGTGGAGATGGATAAACTGGACAGTGCCAGGTTGGCCCTGCGGCGGTTATCCGACCAACCGCAATTCTAGCATCCTGGAGACGTCTGCGTTTTCGACGATGAATTTCTCGAGGTCATGGGATCCGTGCTGGACCACGAGAAATTGCGGAAGGGAG
>DATIKY010000244.1:0-57444 GCA_035476995.1 Sedimentisphaerales bacterium
GGCCGAGCTCCAAAAGCAACTGGGCTGCCGTGACATCCTTGTCTGCCATAGACGAGGATATACCGCCTTACCCAGTTTCGCGCCAGTCAAAAATCCCTGCTTCAAAGAAATTCTTTTCGCTGCACTCCGTGAACGGCTACCTACTTTCGGGGGATAAGCCAGCGGTTCATGCCAGGCTCTTGAATCGGGAGACTGTGATATGCACGCCGCACACAGATCGTGGGGGATTGTCTCGAAAGGTGTTTTGAGAGTCTCAAGGGAGGCTTTTCTGTTGCCCGACAACTTCTGGTAAAGGATATCGGCTGGTGCGGGACCGTATGGGAAGACGCTGTGGCCGCCTCCGGCTGATCTGGGCCGACGGAGGGTATGCAGGACAGTTGGTCGAATGGGTCAAGAAGGTCTATCATCGGACCCTGGAGATCGTGAAAAGGCCGGATGACCGGACCGGCTTCGTGGTGCTGCCGAAACGGTGGATTGTGGAACAAATCCTTTCCTGGTTGTATCGATACCGCCGGCTGAACCGAGACTATGAGCTGCTGCCGGAAAACAGTGAGGCCATGATCCTGATTGCCGTGATCAATCTCATGAGCCGCCGATTGGCTCATGGGTATATCAAACAGAGCTTCTGAAACACCTTCTCAGATTCGATGGTCCTGGCGGACGAGGAGTCGCTGGCCGCCGTTGAGGCTGCGGTTCCAGTTCTTGGGCGGCGCAATCTTACGCAGCTTGTCGAGCTGGCCGATCTCCTTGAGCCGGGCATGGATGAGCTGCCACGCACAGGGCACTTCGGGACGGACTTCGCAACGGTCTTCGCGGGACCCGCCGCAGGGGCCGTTGAGCATCCGCTTGGCGCAGCGCGTGATCGGGCAGATCCCGCCGTACTCGTGCAGAACGCACGACCCGCAGGCGGCGCACTTCTCCGTCCAGACTCCCTGCTCTTCCAGGATGCCGATGAAGGTCGTGTCCAGGCCCGCGTAGACCGGCTTGGTGCGGTATCGTTCCGCCAGGGCCTGGACTCCCGCCCCGCAGCCGAGCGACAGGACCGCGTCGCTGCGCTCGATGGCGTCGGCGGCCTGCTCGATGAACACGTTGTCGCACTGACGCTCGATGGTGAGTTCCTCGACTGCCAGGTCGAGCCCCTGCAAACGCGACGCGATGCGCAGGGCCGAGCTGATAATGCCGACCTCCCGCTCGCCGCCGGCCAGGCAGACGGTGACGCACGTGCCGCAGCCGAGCACGAGCACTGTCTTATGCTCTCGGACGATGTTCAGCAGTTCCGGGATCTTCTTTCGTTCCGCGATAATCATGACGCTGTCTCCAATCTGCTCTTATGGCCGTCGCTGCGCATGGGGCTCGGGCCTAGTGTGCGAACCGTTTCAACCATGTCGATGATGAGGTCCGCCAGCGGGCGGGCCATCGAGGCCGAGACGTTCACCATGCGAAGCCGCTCTTTCTCCAGGCCCATCTCTTCGAGCATCTGTCGCATGGACTCGACCCGTTTCCTGGCGTACAGGTTGCCGCTGGTGAAGTGGCAGCCGCCTTCGAGACAGCCGGCGACCAGCACGCCGTCGGTGCCGTTCTCGAACGCCTTGAGAAAGTACTCGGTCTCGATCCGGCCTGTGCAGGGCGTGCGGAGGATGCGGACGTTCGGCGGGTACTGGATTCGCATCGTGCCGGCCAGGTCCGCCGCCGCGTAGGCGCAGTAGTGGCAACAGAAGGCCAGGATTCTCGGTTCAAATTCGGTTCTTTTCATATCCATCATTCTTTACCTAACCGCAGAGGACGCAAAGGACCGCAGAGGGAATGAAACGATTCCTTGATGATCCTGACGCCTCTTGCGGGGAATCTGTTCTTCGTACGAATGCTGCCATTTCTTCTCTGCGTACCACTGCGTCCTCTGCGGTTCCACTACTTCCGTACGCCCGCCTGAATCGTCGCGCGGGTTTGCGTGCCCTTGTCGTCGGCGAACAACTGCTCGATCACCGCTCGGAACTGGTCGGTCTCGAAATGGTTCAACTGAATCGCGCGGGCGGGGCACTCCGAGACGCAGATGCCGCAGCCCATGCACTTGGCGGCCTCGATCTGGCCCTTGCCGTCGGTGTTGCAGTAGGGGGCGCCGTACGGACACACATGCACGCAGGTCATGCACGAGATGCACTTGCTCTGGTCCACGCGAGAGACCTGCGGGCTCACGTCGAGCTGCGTCTTGGACAGGACCGTCGCGGCCCTCCCGGCGGCGGCGCGGGCCTGGGCGATGCTCTCGTCGAGGAACTTGGGCGAATGGGCCAGGCCGCAGAGGAAAACGCCTTCGGTTGCGAAGTCCACCGGACGCAGCTTCATGTGCGCCTCGACGTAGAACCCGTCGGCGTTCAGCGGCACCTTGAGCATGTCGGAGACCCGCTTGTTGTTGACGCGGTCGGCCTCGATGCCGGTGCTCAGGACGACCAGGTCGCTCTCGATCACCAGCGGTTCGGGGAAGTCGGGGCTCGTCAGGCTGACCTTGAGCCCGCCTGCTTCGGACACGACGGGCTCCTGCTCGCGGGTGTAGCGGATGAAGACCACGCCGGCCTCGCGGGCCTGCTTGTAGTACAGTTCGCGGAAGCCGTAGGTCCGCACGTCGCGGTAGAGGACGAACACGTTCGCGTCGGGCGACTTGGCCTTGATCGCCAGGGCGTTCTTGACCGCCATGGAGCAGCAGATCCTGCTGCAATAGGGCCGCTCGTCGTCGCGAGAGCCGGCGCACTGGATCATGACCACGTTCTGCATTCCCGCGGGCAGCTTGTTCTCGTGGATCTTCTGTTCGAGATCGACTTGGGCGATCACGTTCGGTGTCTTGCCGCCGAGGAACCTGGTCGTCTCGGCCCGCTCGGCACCGGTGGCGACGATGACCGCGCCGGCGGAGACTTCGAGCTTCTTGCCTTGTTGGGTCAGCGTCGCATGAAATTCGCCTACGTGGCCCTTGACCTCGGTAACGTCCGCCTGGAGATACAGATCGATGCTCTTGTGGCCCTGGACCTGGCGGATCAGATCGGCCGTCATGCCTGCGACGTCCGCAGCTTCCAGCGTGAAATGGATGTCATGCAGGTGGCCGCCGAGCCGGTCCGTCCGCTCGACCAGATGGACCTTGAAGCCCTGGTTGGCCAGGGACAGGGCCACGGTCATGCCGGAGAGGCCTCCACCGATGACCAGGCCTTTCTGATCGACGACCAGCGTGCTTCCCTCCAAAGGAGACAACCGCCTGGCCCGGCCGATGGACATGTTCACCAGTTCGATCGATTTCCGCGTCGCGATTTCGGGTGAGGCCGAGTGGACCCAGGAGCACTGGTCGCGGATGTTGGCCATTTCAAAGAGGAACGGGTTCAGGCCGGCCTCACGCATCGTCTCGCGGAACAGGGGCTCGTGCGTCCGTGGCGTACAGGAGGCGACCACGATGCGGTTGAGCCGATGCCGGCGGATCGCATCGCGGATTTCCGAGAGGCTCGTACCCGAACAGGTGAACATGGTGTGGATGGCCAGGACCACGTCGGGCTGGTTCTCAATCGCCTTGACCACGCCCTCGACGTCGACGACAGAGCCGATGTTGCGGCCGCAATGGCAGATGAAGACGCCGATGCGCGGCTCCTCGTCGGCGACGTCGTGCTCGTCGGGATATTTCTTCTTGACTGTCCGCGTGTTGCGGGCGGAGGCGAGCAGTTCCATCGCCATGGACGCGGCGCCGCTGGCCTGCATGACGGTTTCCGGGATGTCCTTGGGCTCGTGGAAGGCGCCGGCGACGAAGACGCCCGCCCGGGATGTGGAGAGCGGGGCGGCACGGTCTGTCGCACAGAAGCCATAGTCGTTCAGTTCGATGCCGAGCTTCTTGGCGCACTCGATCGCGGAAGGCGAGGCCTCCAGGCCGACCGAGAGTACGACGAGATCGAACTCCTGCTCGCGGATTCTGCCTGCCTCGTCCACGAAGCGGACCCGCGGGTCCAGCGTCACCGGCATCTGCACGATGCGGGACGGGATGCTCTTGACGTAGCGGACGTTGTTCTGATTCTGTGCCCGCTCGTAGTACTGGTCGAAATCCTTGCCGTGGGCGCGGATGTCCATGTAGAAGATGGTCGCATCCAGTCCCGGCGTGTGGTCCTGGGCCATCATCGCCTGTTTCGTCGCGGCCATGCAGCAGATCGACGAGCAGTACTCATTGCCGCACTTGGAGTCGCGCGAGCCGACGCACTGGATCCAGGCGACCCGTTTGGCCGGCCGCTTGTCGGAGAGCCGCACGACGTGACCCTCGAAGGGGCCGGCCGCCGAGAGCATTCGCTCGAACTCCACGCTGGTGACGACGTTGGGGTAGCGGCCGTGGCCGAACTCGCCTTTGCGGGACGCGTCGAACTCCTCAAAGCCCGGCGTCAGCACGACCGCGCCGACGTCCAGTTCGACCCTCTGCTCGCCCATGAGGTGGTCGATCGCGTTCTGTTTGCAGGTCGTGACGCACTCGCCGCACTCGGAGCACAGGGCGCAGTTGAGGCATCGTTCGGCCTCCGCCAGGGCCTGCTCTTCCGTGAAACCGCCTTCGACCTCCACGAAGTTCTTCGTCCTCAAGGTGGGTGCGAGTTCCTCGACTTCGGCTCGCTCCTTCTTCTCGATACCCTTGATCTCCGGGAGCATCTCATCCGGCATGGGCCGCAGCGTTCGCTCGAATCTGTCGCTGCGAAGGTCGCGTCCGTTGAGGTACCTCGCGATGGATTCCGCGGCCCGTTTGCCCGCGGCTACTGCCTCGATCACGGTCGAAGGGCCGGTGACGACGTCGCCGCCGCCGAAGACGGCCGCCATCGAGGTGACGCCGCCATCGTCGATGAGCAGGTTGGAGTACTTGTTCACAGGCAGTCCCGACGCGGCCTTCGCGAACTCCGCGTCCGGCACGCTGCCGATCGCGAGGATCGCCATATCCGCCTGGACGTCGAACTCCGAGCCTTTCACCGGCACGGGCCTGCGCCGGCCGGATTCATCGGGCTCGCCCAATTCCATCCGCGTGCACCGCACATTCCGCAGCTTGCCGTTGCCGAGGAACGCGACGGGCGCCGCGAGATACTGGAACTCGATGTTCTCGTCTTTGGCCTGCTTGACCTCCTCGGGCGAGGCGGGCATTTCCGCCGCGGTACGACGGTAGAGGATCGTGACCTTCTGGGCCCCGAGCCGCAGCGCGACACGGGCGGCGTCCATCGCGGCGTCGCCGCCTCCGACAACGATCACGTGGCCTGCGATCTTGCGAGCGAGGCCGGAGTGTGCCTGGTGCAGGAAGTCGAGCGCCTGCGTCGCGCCGGGCAGGTCCTCGCCTTCGACGCCCAGCCTGCTGCCTTTCTGCGTTCCGATGCCGATGAAGATCGTGTCATGGTGCTTGTGCAATTCCTCGATGCGGATGTCTTTCCCGATCCGGCAGTTGTACGTGAAGACGACGCCCTTGCGGCGGATCAGCTCGATCTCATGATCCAGCACGCTGCGGGGGAGCCGGTATTCCGGGATGCCCCAGCGAAGCATGCCGCCGGCGGCGCTGGTCGCTTCGTAGACCGTTACCGCGAACCCCTGGTCGGCAAGGTCGTTCGCGACGGTAAGGCCTGCTGGCCCGGCGCCGATCACCGCCACTTTCTTGGCGTTCGGAGCCGGTTCCTTCTCTTCGGGCAGGGTCAGCTTGCCCGAACGGATCAACTCCATCTCCTTGTCCGAGGCGAATCGCTTGAGAAGCCGGATCGCGACGGCGTCGTCGGCTTTGCTGCGGGTGCAGACGCTCTCGCACGGATGCGTGCAGACGCGACCGCAGATCGCCGAAAGCGGGTTGCGCTCGCGGATCAGGTTGACCGCTTTGACGTATTCCTTCTTCTTGATGAGCTGCACGTAGCCCTGCACGTTGACGTTGGCCGGGCAGGCCATCTTGCAGGGGGCGTGGCCGTTCTTGAGGATGCCGAAGAGGTTCGGCGTCGCCTGGGCGTAGTGCTTGGCGATGGCCTTTCGCTTGCCGAGCTCGCGGTCGAAGCGGTCGGGGACGTTCACCGGGCAGACCTGGGTGCATTCGCTGCAGCCGTTGCACATGCTCTCATCGACGTACCGCGGGTGGCGTTTGACCGTCGCCTTGAAATTGCCCGGCTCGCCCTGGAGATCGACCAGTTCGGACATCGTGAGGATCTGGATGTTCAGGTTGCGGGCGCAGTCGACGAGCTTGGGCGACAGGATGCACGTGGCGCAGTCGCCGGTGGGGAAGGTCTTGTCGAGGTGCGACATCATGCCGCCGATCGCGGCGTCCCGCTCGACCAGGTAGACCTTGAAGCCCGAGTTCGCCAAATCCAGCGACGCTTGCACGCCGGCGATACCACCGCCTTGCACGAGCACGGCGCCGATTTTCTTATGACCGTTTTCACTCATATCGATAGCATTCCTCACGCGGCGGCAACCACGGCTTTGACGATGCGTTCGGGCGAGATCATCAGCTTGTTCAGGCCGAGCTGCCCGGCCGGGATGCCCAGACACAGGCCCAGAAGCTGCGTGATGTACAGGACCGGCACGTCGTGGCGTCGGCCCTTGATCGTGGCGACGTCGAGCTGCCGCATGTCGAGGTTGATCTGGCACATGGGGCAACTGACCGCGATGCACTCGGCGCCGGCGGCCTTGGCCATCCCCACGATGTTGTCCGTCAGGTTCACGACGACGTCGGTTCGCGACATGGACAGGCCGCTGCCGCAGCATTCGGTCTTGTGCGGCCACTCCAACGCGGTTCCGCCTATTGCGGCGACCATGCGGTCGAGCGAGGTCGGATTCTCGGGATCGTCGAAGCCCGTGACGTCGTGGGGTC
Organism: Sedimentisphaerales bacterium; assembly: GCA_035476995.1. Classification (GTDB taxonomy): domain Bacteria; phylum Planctomycetota; class Phycisphaerae; order Sedimentisphaerales; family Anaerobacaceae; genus PLanc-01. Next base: position 6,830 of record DATIKY010000244.1, read on the forward strand.
GGACCAGGAGGCAGCCGTAATAGTTGGCGATTTTCATGCCCGCCAACGAGCCGCGAAGGGCCCCCGCGATTGTCTCGACCCCGATGTCCTCCAGGAGCACTTCGAGGAGGTGACGGATCTTCACCGAACCCTCGTAATCCCGGCCGATCGCCTCGGCTACCTTTGCCCGCACCTGCGGGTTCGTCGCAACCTCGTGGTTGGCCACCTTCATCCGGTTGTAGCAGGCCGCACAGTTGACCACCAGATCGAGACCCAGGCTCTTGACCTTGGCCAGCGTGGCTGCCGACAGAGCCACCGCCAGGACGCGATCCGTCTGATGCCCCGCGGTGGCCCCACAGCAGGTCCAGCCCTTCGGTTCGACCAACTGAATCCCCAGCGATTGGGCCACGGCGAGAGTGGACTGATGCATGTCCCTCGCGGTGGACTCCGCCGAACAGCCTGGAAAATACGCGTATTTCATTTGTCCGCCGCCTTGTTCTCTTTGGTCTTCTTGAAGATCCGCCGGACCGTCTTGCGGTCGGCCCCGGTCGGGGGCAGCAGGGCGATCTTGCGCTTCTTGAGCATGGTCGGGAACTTCTCGGTGTCGGCCATGAGCTTGCGGCTGCCGAGCTTGTACGCCGCGATCATCGCGATGTCGTACGAACGGCCGAAGACCTCCACCGTCTTGAGAAACGCCTTGTTGAACAGCGGCACGTTCCCCTCGCCCCCTCGGCGCGAAGCGCCGCTGCGCGTCGGGGCGGCCCCTCGCTCCGACGCGATCTTGCGCAGCGCGTCCATGACCGCGGCGACGTCGATGCCCATCGGACACCGCGCCGAGCAGGTCTCGCACGAGACGCACATCCAGAGCAGGTCGCCGTCGAGCAGCTCGTCGTTCTGGTCCAGGTGCAACCGTCGCATCATCTCGGCGGGCGTACACCTGGCCATCCCCGATACCGGGCAGCCGCTCGTGCACTTCCTGCACTGATAGCACGCGGACAGGTCCACGCCGGTGAGTTCGCGAACCCTCTTGGCGATGCCCCGGGATGCCTTGTTCTTCGAAATCGTTATTGCCATGTCTATACTCACTAAATCCGAAATTCGAATTTCGAAATCCGAAACAAACACGAATCACCAAAACCCAAATTTCAAAACGAGTGTCCCGAGCGGCGACAGCGTTTCGGTCATTTCGGTTTTGGTCCTTTGGATTTGTTTCGGATTTCGTGCTTCGTATTTTCTTATGCCTTCGCCGCAACCTGTTTTTTCTCCTTACCCGGCAGGGCGGCCACCTTGGCCAGGGCCTTGAGGGCGACCGGCGTGACCTTGCGGTACACCTGCGCCGGCTTGCACGGTTTGCCATCGACGGTCAGCAGATCTTCGACTGTGATGCCGAACAGCCGCTCGTTCTCCTGGAGGTATGGCAGGATCAACTCCCAATCGGCCTCGGCAAGCTCGACGAATTTGCCGCCGTTGAGCTGCTGGGTCACGACCTTCCGGTGTGGGTCGCGGACGTAGATGGCTCCGCCGGAGGCCAGGGAGAACAGGTTGCTGCCGGGATACGGTTCCGGCAGGGGGACGATCTTGCCGTCCTCGTCGAGCCGGATGCCGTTGAGGATCACGAAGCCGCCGCCGTTGAGCGGGTCGCCTGCCATGAAGGACTCGCCCAGGAAGTCCAGGCAGGTGCCGTTGATGACGACCCGCGGCCGGCCGACGGAGTTGATCAGAGGCCGGCCCGCGCCGTTGCCCAGGACGAAGATGCTGCCGCCCTTGGCGCCGTACATGAAGGTCTGGCCGAAGTCGCCATGGACGACGAGCTTGCCGCGTTTGATGATCTGGCCCAACTGGTCCTGGGCGTTGCCGTGGATGGTGACGGTCATGCCGTCGATGCCGGAGGCGATGTAGTCGCCGGAGCTGCCGTAGAGGTCGATCGTGACGTCGTCGGTGTCGGGGCCCAGGCCGCAGCCGTGGAACCGCTGGCCGTGCAGGTCGAACGTAATGAACCGCCGCCAGCCTTTCATGTAGGCGCCGAACAGGAGCGTCGCGTCGCAGCGGTCGCCCTCGGCGATGAAACCGGCTGCGTCGATGACCAGCGTCGTTTCGCCCTTGACCGGGGCCCGCAGAGCGCCGGCGGTCTTGAGGTCGATCAGGCGGTACGACCCAAAAGCCGGATCGGTCGCGGTGATCCTGGGCAGCGATCGGAAGAGCCGGTCGAGTTCGGTGCGGAGAATGTGCAGGATGTGGCTTCGCCTCTTGGCGCCGGTCGGGTACTTGTGATCGTTGAGCAGGGTGAAGACCTCGATCGCGGTGGCGGTGTTCTCTTTGGCAGAGCCTCGATCCGCGAGGGTTCGGAACGCGGTGCGCATGACGTCGAACGACCATCTCGGCATACCACTGCGGAGGTGCTCGAACAGCCCGGCCGCGTTCCCGTCCCGCAAGAAGGCATCAATCCTCTCTTGCACCGCCCTGTCGTGACGCAGGGAGGCAACGTCCTTCGTGAAGTCGCAGGACTCGGTCGTTCTGGGCATGGGAACTGCCTGGCCGAACTTGTCCATGCAGGTCATGCGAATCCTGCCGGTCTTATCCTTCTGCAGATTGAACAGGAACGAGCCGCCGTCGGTGTGGCTGCCGCCGCGGGCGTTCCAGTACTTGTCCGCGACCGGGCAGATCCGCGGATCGTCCTTGGCCATGTTCTGGAGCGTCGCGTCGATCGCCTGCTTCTCCGAGGCGATCAGGCCGACCTGGACCTCGCCCTCGCAGACCGCGAAGACCTGGGGCCTGAGCATGGCGGTGTCCGTGATGCCGATGAGCTGGAGCTTCTTCTCTCGGGCTACGTTGCGGGCGATGATGAAGAACCACGGGCCGTCGGGCGAACCGTGGATGTGCGTCGTCTGGATCGCCTTGTAGAGTTGCTGCCGCTCGGGGCTGAGCCGGTCGAAGTCCAGCTCGGTCGTCGGAGCCAGGGCTTCGATGATGTATTCGAGCGGGTAGTGGTACGTCCGGTCCAGCAGGTCGAACAGCAGGGCGGAGACCTCCGTGTCGGTCAGGAACTGCGGGAAGATGTTCCGCTGCTTGAGGTATTCGCTCACCGAGTGGTAGTTCGCGAAGTCGCCGTTGTGCACGAGCCCCATGTTCATCGCGGCAAAGGGGTGTGCCCCGCCGGGATGCCAGACGCGCCCTTTCGTCGGGTACCGCTGGTGAGCGATCCAGATGTGGGCCTTGAGGTCCTCGATCTTGTAGTATTTGACGATGGCTTCCGCGTAACCGACGACCTTGAGGATCATGATGTTGCGGCCGTGCGAGAGCACGAACGCCCGCTGCTGCCCGAGCGAGGCGTAGAACTTCTGGTTGAGCTTGAAGCTGTTCTGGCTGACGTACTCGTCTTCCGCTTCACGTCGGTCCATCGACGCAAACTCGTTGGCCTGGATGAAGGCGTCGAGCGTCTTGGGTTTGACGCGGACGAAATACCGCCACACGTCCGGCGGCTTGACCTCCAGATCGCCCACCGATTTCCAATCACTGACCTTGTTCAATTCTGCGGACGCGGTCACGTCGAAGCACGGCGTGATGAACTCGCTCTCTACCTCGGCGCGGACCTTGGGGTCCAAGAGAGCGATGTGGAGCATGTAGCATTCGTCGAGCACTTCCCGACTGACGCCCAACTGTTCGGGCACCAGGCCGACGGCCGCGATGCCGCCGCCCTTGCCGTTGCCGCGGTTGTGCATCTGCTTGGACGGCTCGTAGATGTGCCGGCCGGCGACGGGTTCCGTGCAGCAGAAACCCACGACGCCGCAGCCGCCTTCCTCTTCGCCTTTGCGCACGGTTTGTAGGTATCCGCAGGCATCTGCAAGCGTCTTTCGCGAGTGCCCCAATTGTTCGATCAACTGTGTGTCCACGACTTATTGCTCCACGTCGTTGGTGTAGTCCAGGTGCATCAGCAAATCGGTCCGGCCGCGAAGCTCGCTGATGCTTCGCATCCCGAACCGCCAGAGGAGATCGACCAACTCCTCGCGCCAGGCGTTGTACATGTTAATCAGCCGTTGCGTGCCCCACTCGATGTTCATCTTGGCGGCCAGTTCGGTGTCGGTGGTTGCGATTCCTCGCGGGCAGCCTCGGCCGCTCTCGCAGCGATTGCACCGCACGCAGCCCAGGGCCACCATCTCGGAGGTCCCGATGACCACGCCATCGGCGCCCAGGGCGATGGCCTTGGCGATGTCGTGCGCGGTGCGGAGGCCGCCGGAGGCGATCAGCGTCACCTTGTCGCGAACGCCCTCGGCTTCGAGGAACTTGTGCACCCGGCCGATCGCGTACTCGATGGGCATGGCGATGTTCTTCTTGGCGATGTCGGGCGCAGCGCCGGTGCCGCCGTAGCCGCCGTCGATGTGGATGATGTGCGAGCCGGCGGCGTAACTGCCGACCGCGACCATGTCCACGTCGTTGGGCGTCGAGACCTTCGTGGAGAGCAGCGCCCGGCGGTTGATATGCTTGATCCAGTCGAGGTGTTTCATGTGGTCCTCGATGGAGTAGACGCTGTGGAACGGGAAGGGCGAGAACAGCGAGATCCCGAGCACCGCCTCGCGTATCTTGGCGACCGCGGGGGTGTTCTTGTCGCCGAGCAGATGGCCGCCCAGGCCGGGCTTGGCGCCCTGGGCGTACTTGAACTCGACGATCGGCACGCGCTGGATCGTCTCTTCGCGGACGCCGAACAGGCCCGTGGCGACCTGGGTGATTACGTGGTCGTCGTAGGGCCGCATCCGCTCCATGTAGCCGCCTTCGCCGGTGCAGGTGAAGGTGTTCCAGGCGGTGCAGGCGCGGGCCTTGGAGAGCTGCGTAACGTTGCTGACCGAGCCGAAGGACATGCCGCCGCCGTACCAGGGGACGTCGATGCGGACCTGCGGCCGGCCGTCGCCCCGGCGGTTGAGCTCGATGCTCGTATCGATCTGGTCTTTCAATACATTCACCGGCGGCTTGTCCGGGAACTTGAACCGCAGTTTGTCGAATCCGCCTCCGGAGTTGCCGACGCGATGCTCGAATCCGCACTCGGCGGGCGGCACGTGGCCCGTCTCCGCCATCCGCCAGGTGGCCAGGATCAGATCGGCGGTCCAGCGGTAGTCGCCGAGAAACTGCGTCATCGGGTTCTCGACGATCTGAAGAGCTTTCTGCGGGCAGGCCGCAACGCAGTAGTGCTTGGTTTTCTCACAGGCCGGGCCGATGCACAGGTGCGACTGGGGCTCGCAGAAGAGCTTGTAGCCTTCCTTGCGGACATGCACGCCATAGGGACAGACCTCGGCGCACTTGCCGCAGTGGACGCAGTCGTGGCTCCGGCGCAGGATGTACTTCGAGAGCTCGTTGCGGTAGCGCGACGGCGCCGGCGCAATCGTTCGCTCGACCTGGGCCTGCGGCACACGCGTTTCAAGCGTCTTGGCCGGCAGGATGGCCTCCAGATCACATTCTTTTACCGAAAAGCTTGCCAAAGGTTTCCTCCTCGAGGTCTTCAAAGAACATGGCTCGGCCGACGTCGCCGCGGAGCCTTCGTGCCTCCCGCATGCCCATCGCGCCCATGACCTCGATCAACTGGTCGTGCCAGGCGCCGATGAGGTTGGTCATGCGGCCCGACGCGTAGTCAGAAGGAAGGTCTTCGAGCTGGGCCGGACACGACATCCCCGGCTCGCACCGGTCGCACAGGTGACACTCCAGACCGATCATCAACGGCAGGTCGATGCTCACGACGTCCGCGCCGCAGATGATCGCTTTGGCCATGTGCTCGGCCAGGGCGATGCCGCCGCCGGCGATGAGCGTGATCTCGTCGCGGACGCCTTTCTCGATCAGGGTCGTGTGGATCTTGCGGATCATGTCCTTGAGGAACAGGGGCTTGTCCACGCCGATCTGGTTGCCGTTGGCGTCGGCCAGGACGTGAACGACTTCCACCTCCGGCAGGCAAGCCAGCTTGATCGCACGCTCTACGCCTGTGGGGTCGAGCGGCACTCTGACGGAGACGACGAGGTTCGGATGCTTGTCCTTGAGCCGTCGGATACGGCTTGTGACGTCCGGTCCATCGTAGGTCTCCACGAGTCTGGTCTGGGCCAACGCGTCCGGCGGGACCACGGGCTCCTCCGGACTCAGGCAGAACGCCACGTAGGGCAGGATCTTGTTCGAGTCCTCATGCAGAAACGGCAGCTCGGAGGGCCGGGTCATGGCGATCAGATCGGTGCGACGGGCGGCTTCGCGAGCGGCGGGTCCCAGCTTGGGCAGTTTGTGCCGCGCGGACTGTACATTCAGGATCAGCGGCATTTGGATCGAGAGACAGGAGACCTGTGGCGAAGCCGTCTTGGCCTTGTCTTCCGAATCGAGGGCGTCCCGCCCTCCATTCGCGGGCAGGATGCCCGCGACACGCAAAGGCCAGACGCCCTCGCCACGACTGAAGATCAGATGCGTGGGCTTTCGCCCGATGTCCACCGCGGTGCTGATGTACTCGCGTCCGTGGATGCCGTCGCGCGTGGGACGCACGATCTCGGACATATCGGTCCACATCGAATCGAAGCCTGGGCCGGTGAAGGGACCTCGATAGCCGGCACCGGAGACCGGGATCTTGGCCGTCTCGGCCTGGGCCCAGGTCGTCTGGATGATCGCGGGCTTCCAGTACGAGTTGCCCAGCTTCTCCCAGACGGGATTGACCGACAGGCGAAGCAGGCCCTTGGTGCAGTTCTGCACGCAGGAAAAGCATCCCATGCACTCGAAGAACAACGTGTCGACCGCGTTCAGCGTGCGGACGTACTCCGCCTCCTGGCGGTAGCGGTCCCAGACACAGGCTTTCTTCACGCAGTTGTGACAGCGGGCGCAATCCTCGCGCCAGTCCAGCACGCCGAACTTTCCGATGCGCGGCCGACGGGGCGGCACTGCCTTTGTTTCGATGTGATATTTCTCTGGCATGGAATTACCCGGACAATTACAGGCCTGCGGCCGCACGGAGTTTCTGTACGATGCCCTCTTTGCCTCCCGAGACGATGTGAAGGCCGCGGACGCCCTTCATGGCCTTGAGTTGGGCGACGATCTCGGCGCAGATTGTGAGACCCTCTTTCTCCTGGGCTACCGTGTTGCCGGCGGCTTTCAGTCTGGCGACGACGGCATCCGGGATCGAGAGGTCGGTGTGCGTGGCCCGCAGCGTTTCGGCCTCCTCGACGCTTGTCAAGGGCAGCACGCCCGCCAGGATCGCGGTTCTGTCCACGAGCTTCTCTTTGCGTGCGGCCTCCAGCCAGGCGGCGAAGCCGTCCACGTCGAAGACCGGATGCGTCTGGAGGAAATCGGCGCCCGCCTCGATCTTCTTGGCGAGCTGAATCATGCTCAGGTCGAGCGGCTTGAGGTAGGGATTCACCACCGTTCCGATCAGCAGCGAGAACTTGCCGGCGATGGGCGTGCCGTCGAGGAGCGTCCCTTGGTCGCGCATCTGCCGGGCGGTCCAGACGAGCTGGATCGCGTCCAGGTCGTAGACGTTGGCCGAGTTGGGGCATTTCGTAAGGCTCTGATGGTTGCCCGAGGTGCAAAGGACGTTGCGGACGCCCAGGACTGAGGCCCCCAGCAGATCCGACTGCAGAGCGATGCGGTTGCGGTCCCGCGTGACGACCTGGTAGATCGGCTCGACGCCCAGGCCCAGCAGGGTCAAGGAGGCGGCGATGCTGGATATTCCGACGCCGCTGTGATTGTCCGCGACGCTCACCGCGGCCAGGCTGTTGCCCATGGCCTCCATGGCAGCCTTGACCGTCGAGGCGTCCGCCGCAGCCGGCGGCAGATACTCGGCCGTGATGACGAATTCCCCCGACTTGACCCTGCCCGCAAACGTTCCATTCGATGTCTTCATGCTGCATTCTCCCTGCGAGCCCTCGTTCCGGCGGTCGATTCCTTGCGGAGGACGGCGATCTGGGCGGTCGCCGTTTGAAGCTGGTTCTGAAACTGCTCGATCTTCATCACGACCTCCTCGATGCTGCCCTGCCTTTTCGCGACGGACAGGACGCGGTTTTTGCCGAGGCCCACCTCCTCCATCAGGGCCTCGACGGCTTGGGCCCGCTTGGACGCCCGCAGGGCGCCTTCGAGATTGCGGCAATCCTGGGGCAGGCAGCCGCAGAGAACGACGCCGTCGGCGCCGCTCTCAAAGGCCTTGACCAGGTAGGGGATGGTGATCTTGCCGGAGCAGGGCAGGCCGAGCATCTTGAGGTCGTCGTCGCCGAATCGGGTCGCGAGCTGTCGGGCCTCGCTCTCGGTCATGCTGATGGAGCAGTAGAAAAGCTGTATCATCGGTTCATTTCCAGTCAATTGTGCTTGACCCAAACGCAGACTGCGGGGACAATTGCGAAGTAGCCTGACGCCAACCCGCGGCCGGGGCACTGCTCCCGAACGCGGATTCGCAAATGTCACGAAACGGCAAGAACAGGAGGGGCAAGGCTTGTTTGCTCTCGGCTGCCGCTAATCAGGAGAGGGGGCCGCCAAGCACGGGATTCCGCGCCTGGCAGCCCAAGCAAGCCTTGCCCACAACCCAACGCTCTTCAAAGGTGCCATCACGTTCTGTGTTCCCACTCTCACTGGCGACTGAAGCGGGCCAGAAAATCCAGGTAGTGCCTCAGAAGCCACATTTTCTCCATGAACTCGGGCCATCCGCACGAGGGTTTGAACGCCCTCCGGGCAGACTCGCCATCAGGGCTCGCCGACTCCTCCACGGCCTCCGGCACGATCATGACCCCGGTATGGGCATCGTGTTGAAGCTCTCCCCAGATCTCATCCCAGGCGTTCAGGGCGTCCTGGGTGACGTTGCCAACCACGTTCTGGAAGTGCTTCAACTCGATTTCGGGCGAAGGCGCCTTCGCGATCGTCCGCGACTGCTCACCGTCGAACTTCAGTAGTTTCAGACCTTGGTTCATAAGATCCGATAAGAGGAGCAAAGGCTGTACCAAAAATGCGGTGGAGGTGTAATGAATGTATCTGCTTCAATTCAAAGGACTTATGCGAATGCGTCTGAGAAGCACGTGCTCGGAGGATATTTGAGCAAGTGGTGCAATATGTGTGCCGTGGATCATTTAGTGGACCATGACCTGTCCCGCTTGGACAAACGCTTCTTGGGGCAGAACACTGATTCCGGCCCGCCGATTCCGGATCAATGCCACGGCTCCGGAAATCAACAATCAACGATCAAAGATCAACCTTCGCCTGCCCCTTCGATCCGGTATTCCTCCATTCGCTTTCGCAGGGTAGTCCGGCTCAGGCCCAGTCTGGCGGCCAAGGTCCGCTGGCTCATGCCTTCGGCGATGGCTCGGGCGATAATCGTTCGCTCGATCGACGCGTGCAACTGTTCCCTGGCGCCGGCGGACTCCTCGGCAGTCCTGTAGGACCGTTCGATCAGGGCTCGGATCTCCGCTTCGAGTCCCGCGCTGTCGGAAGAACCTTTTCGGGGACCCTTGGCCGGGACGTTCGCCAGGATCTCCGCCGGCAGGATGCTCGCGGTCAGCGTGTTGCCGGGGCTCATCACGACCGCGTGCTCGATGCAGTTCTCCAGCTCGCGGACGTTGCCGGGCCAGGAGTACTCCAGCAGTCGATCGAGGACCTCGCGGGTGATCCTGGTCACGCTCTTGCGGTTCTCGCGGTTGTATTTTTCGAGGAAGTGGTCGACCAGCAGGGGGATGTCCTCCCGTCTTTCCCGCAAGGGAGGCAAGTGGATCGGCACGACGTGCAAGCGGTAGTAGAGATCCTGGCGGAATCTGCCCTCGCGGACGGCCACCTTCAGATCCATGTTCGTCGCGGCCACGATCCGCACGTCGCCCCGCAGGGTCCGCGCGCCGCCGACCGGCTCGAACTCGCCTTCCTGCAGAACGCGAAGGACCTTGACCTGCACCCGCGGGCTCATTTCGGAGACTTCGTCGAGGAACAGCGTCCCCTTGTCGGCCAGTTCAAACCGGCCCTTGCGGTTCTGGATCGCGCCGGTGAAGGCGCCCTTGACGTGTCCGAACAACTCGGATTCCAACAACGTCTCCGGCAGTGCGCCGCAGTTGACTTTGACCAGCGGGCCCTTGGATCGCGGGCTGTTGTAGTGGATCACGTTGGCGACGAGTTCTTTGCCGGTGCCGGTCTCGCCGCTGATGAGAATGGGGGCGTTGGACTTGGCCGCGGTCGCTGCGGTCGCGAGCACCTGCTGGACCGTCTTGCTCTGACCGATGAGGTTCTCCAGCCGGTAGCGGGTCCGCAGTTCCCGCACCGTCTGCTCGTCGCGGAGCAGGATCTCATCCTTATCTACCTTGAGCAACTGGTTGATCTTGAGCACCTGGGACATCAGCGATGCGACGATGGACAGCAATCGCAGGTCCTTGTCAAGCGCCGCCTCGGCCGCGAAGGGACGGTCCACGCTCAACGCGCCGACGGTCTCGTTATCCACCTTCAGCGGCACGCAGATGAATGCGATGGGCCAGGCGGCGTCCACCCGCCGGGCGGCGGTGCGGTCCAGGAAACGCGGGTCTTGGTGGATGTCCGGTGCGATCGTGGGCAGGCCGGTCTTGACGACGTGACCGGTGATGCCTTCGCCGATGTCGTATTCGCCCCGGGCCCGCTCGGCGGCAGAGAGCCCGTGGGCGGCTGCGATCCGCAGCTTGCCCGTCGTGCGGTCGAGCAGGACGACCGTGCCGCGAATCATGCCCAGCTCGCTGGCCAGGACGGTCATGGTCTCTTCGAGGAACGAGCTGGGAGTCAGGGCGGTGCCGAGGGTCTCGCCCATGCGGGTCAGCAGGCTCAGCTCGCGGTCTTCCCGCGATTCGGCGGCGATGGCCAGTTTGCCGTCGACGATCCGGAACCACTGAGGCACGCCGATCGCAGTGCTGCGCCGGTTGGCGGCTTTGCGAAGCGTCAGCGTCCGCAGACCGCGGGAGATCCCGATCTCCAGGACGACCTGGGTGATGTGCCGAACTTTGGCGAGAAATCGGGGCGAATGCGCCTCGGTTTCGAGCAGCCAGTAGGCGATGGTGCTCAGGTCGAAGAGGCGCGGGCAGATGTGCCCGAAGAACCGCAGGACCACATCCTCGTCGCCCCAGAGGTCGAGCATGCCGGTGAGGCTGTCGAAGATGTATTGGGTGCTGGCCCCCGCGGCGGCGCCGGATTCGGTCAACGCTTTTTCGAGTTCCGCCGGGTCGGAGGGATTGGCCACGTGGAGGACCGAGCCTCGCGCCGATTCGTCGGCCGATTTGTAGAAGTCCAGAAAGACCTGATCGTTGTTGCCCTTGCCCGAGGAGAAGCAGTCCACGAGGTGAAACGCCCCCTGCGACATCCCCTCGGAATAGGCGCGATAGACCGTCTGGGGCGAGCGGTTGAAGCTGATGTACGTGACCGGAGAACTCTCGGTCTCGCTGGCGGCCAGAAAACTCGAAACGAACTTGTCCACCGGCGCGCCGGAATCCACCTCCCAGACGACGTTGTCGCCGGGCGAGAGGCCGCCCATCAGGTGGTCGATTTCCGCAATACCAGTTGTCAACACCGACTTACTCAAAGTATGACCTGTGAATCAGTTCAAAACGATCGCGACCGATACGCCCTCCATTCTACCGCACAGCCAGGCTCTGTGGGGAAGAAAACTGAACCCAGGCCAATGCCGACCCGTCTGTCGGGCGCCAGGGCTTCTCGCAGAAGGCAACGGGACGGCAATATTGACCCTCGCAGGTAGCTGCAATAAGATAGTTCATGCGACAAGGCGATCACCTGCCTGGCGACAGGCCGTGACTTCGAAAGGAAACGACGATGAACGAACGAAGCAGCCGAAACAAGAACGTGACCCGGCGTGAATTCCTGGGCGCCGCCGCTGCATGTGCGGCTTTCACCGTCGTGCCACGGCACGTCCTGGCGGGCTCGGGCCAGCCGGCGCCGAGCGACAAGCTGAACCTCGGCTGCGTGGGCGTGGGCGGCATGCAGGGCGGCAGCGACGTCAACAGCGTCAGCAGCGAGAACATCTACGCTCTGTGCGACGTGGACGAGCGGAACCTGAACGCCACCGGGGGCAAGTACCCCAACGCCAAACGCTATCGCGACTTTCGCCAGATGCTGGACAAAGAGTACAAGAACCTCCACGGGATCACCATCACAATCCCCGATCACATGCACGCCAGCGTGGCCCTGTGGGCGATGGAGCGAGGGCTGGGCGTCTATTGCCAGAAGCCGCTGACGCAGAGCGTCTGGGAGGCCAGGCTCCTGACCAAGGCCGCCCAGAAATACAAGGTGCCCACCCAGATGGGCAACCAGGGCTACTCTTCGGTTGCGACACGGATCGCGTGCGAAATCATCTGGAACGGCGATCTCGGCGACATCACCGAGGTCCACTCCTGGAGCGGCGGCGGCTTCTCCCGCGACGTCACGACATGGCCTCCCGTCGAAGAGGTCCCGAAGGAACTGGACTGGGATCTCTGGACCGGCCGGGCGCCCGAGCATCCGTACAGCTCGAAGATCCATCCCTGGAACTGGCGGGGGTTCCTCGATTACGGCACACAGATGATCGGCGACTGGGGAATCCACCAACTGGGCCCGGCCAACTGGGGCCTGCAACTGGGCAGCCCCACGAGCGTCGAGTGCACCGCGGTCGAGGGGGTGAACCCGGTCACATATCCGCCCTATGCGTGCAAGATGGAGTTCCCCGAGCGTCCGAACAAGTACGTGCCGTCGGGGAAGATGCCTGCTGTGAAGGTCTACTGGTATGAAGGCAGTCTGACGAGGGATTTCAAGCCGCCGGCCGGACTGACGAGCCAGGATCTGAAGGACTTCAACGAACTCTTCGTCGGGACCAAGGGCTTCATGGGCACCGGCGATCGCGGCGAGAGCGTCCGTCTGACCCCGGAATCGAAGATGCAGGGCTTCCAGAGGCCGCCGGCGGTGCTGAAGCGGGTGAAGGGACACTTCCAGGATTGGATCCAGTCCTGCAAGGGAGGCGAGCCCGCGTGCTCCAACTTCAGCATCGCGGGTCCCTACACCGAGTGGATGTTGCTCGGCGCGATCTGCTGGCGGTTCCCGAACGAGAAGCTCCTCTGGGACGGCAGGAACCTGCGCTTCACCAATAACGAGAAGGCCAATGAGTACGTCAAACCTCACTTCCGCAAGGGCTGGGAGCTCAAGGACGTTACGTTGTGATTTCATCCGGGAAGGGGAGTTGTGCGGTTCAGGGATATAGTCGCTCTGTCGAACGGAGGGAGCCTCGGTGAATTCGAGTGTCGCCTGCTGCTCAGGCGGCAGGGGGCCTTTGCCCGCGAACGTCAGGCGGATCGGATTCCGGACGGGACGGGGATTTCGCCTTGAAATCCTCGTCGGCACAGGCTATCGTCGCACGCATGTCATGTGACGCGAACCGCCACATTGTGCTGCAGGAGGTGCCTGTGACTACGCGATGGCTTTTGTCGTTTCTGATCCTTTCCCAGTTCTCCCTCCTGGCCGTCGCGCCGGCGGCCCAAGTCCGCACCGACGCGGACGTCGTCATCTACGGAGGCACTTGTGCCGCGGTGACGGCGGCGGTTCAGGCCGACCGCATGGGCAAGTCCGTGGTCATCGTCTGTCCCGAGAAGCATCTGGGCGGCATGAGCAGCGGCGGCCTGGGTTTCACCGACACCGGGGACAAATCCGTCATCGGAGGCCTCTCACGCGAGTTCTACCATCGTCTTTGGCTTCACTATCAAAGACCCGAAGCCTGGCGGTGGCAGAAGCGCGAGGAATTCGGCAATCGGGGCCAGGGCACCCCGGCCATCGACCTGGAGCGGCGGACCATGTGGATCTTCGAGCCCCACGTGGCCGAGCGGGTGTTCGAGGACTTCATTGCAGAATGCGAGATTCCCGTCTATCGCGACGAGTGGCTCGACCGCGATTCGGGCGTTCGCAAAGACGGTCTTCGCATCGTCTCGATCACGACCCTCAGCGGAAAGACCTTCACGGGCCGGATGTTCATCGATGCGACCTACGAGGGCGATCTGATGGCAGCCGCCGGCGTCAGTTACCACGTCGGACGCGAGGCCAACGACCGCTACGGCGAGCAATACAACGGCGTCCAGAAGGACGTTCGCCATCACGGCCATTATTTCAAGAGGCCCGTCAGCCCTTACGTGGTTCCGGATGATCCGACGAGCGGATTGCTGCCGCGGATCAGCTCGGAGCCGCCGGGCGAGAACGGGCAGGGCGATCATCGCGTCCAGGCCTACTGCTACCGGATGTGCCTGACGCAGGTGGAAGGCAATCGCATTCCTTTCCCGAAGCCCGAAGGGTACGATGCGAACCAGTACGAGCTGTTGCTCCGCGTGCTGGCCACCGGCTGGCGCGAGGTCTTTGCGAAGTTCGACGCGATCCCCAACGCCAAGACCGATACGAACAACCACGGCCCTTTCAGCACGGACAACATCGGGATGAACTATGACTATCCCGAGGCTTCGTATGCCCGCCGACGCGAAATCCTCAAGGAGCACGAGGTCTATCAAAAGGGCCTGATGTATTTTCTGGCCAACGATCCCCGCGTGCCCCAGGACGTTCGCGAGCCGATGAGCCGATGGGGTCTGGCTGCGGATGAGTTCAAGGACAACGGCGGCTGGCCGCATCAGATCTACGTCCGCGAGGCCCGCCGGATGATCGGAAGCTACGTCATGACCGAAAAAGACTGCCTGGCCCGGCTGCAGACGCCTGAACCGGTGGGAATGGGGTCCTATGTGATGGATTCGCACAACGTTCAGCGGTATGTCACGAGCGACGGATTCGTTCAGAACGAAGGCGACGTCGGCGTCTCGCCGCCTCGGGCGTATCAGATCGCCTTCGGTTCGCTCATGCCCCGCCAGGAGGAGTGCGTGAATCTCCTGGTGCCGGTGTGCGTGTCGTCGTCGCACATCGCCTACGGCTCGATCCGCATGGAGCCGGTGTTCATGATCCTGGGCCAAAGCGCCGCCACCGCGGCGTCGTTCGCCATCGACGCGGGCTGCTCGGTGCAGAAGGTGGATTACCGCCGCCTGCGGGACAGACTCCTGGCGGACGGGCAGGTGCTCAGCCGATAGGCCGCGTCCGGAACTCTCGGGAAAATGCGCTTGCATCGGTCCGCCCAGGGGGCTATAATCGGCTCTGTAGGGTGATGACGACCATATTATTGGGGGATGGAACCCGCTTCCGGGAAGGACGGTCCCGTCGAGTTGCGATTGCGTCTGCGCCGAGGGTGCATTCTGCTTCAACGGACGTCAGGCGATTGCGGTGCGTACATCATATGCGCGACAACAACCGGGCAGGAGCATGCTGCACCGGAGTGAGGAGGATCAGCGATGAAATGGCCGACCATTCGAAACGTGCTATTGACAGCGGCTTTTTGGGGCATCTTCGTGGCGGGTCTGCCGACGGGGGGCGACGGCCTGGCAATCGCCTCCGGCGACGACCCGGATCGGGTACTTCCGGACAAAACCGATCCGACGGAACCGAACGATCGTGCGGACAGGCCTGTGATCGTCGAGGATTTCGACGATGACCGCTTGAGCGATTCCTGGACGCTGTCCGGCGACGACATCGAGAATTGCCGGATGGAAGAGGCCAACGGTCGCCTGGAGTTCTTGGCGACGGAAAAGGCCCAAGGGGTCGCGGCGTATTGCGTCGCGACGGGCTGGCAGATCGATCCGACGCACGACTTCTCCTTCAAGGTGAACTACCACTACGGCCTGGTGAGCGACACCGATGGTCGGCTTTTCGTCGGCCTCTCACCCGATGCGAACGATCTGTCCACGCGGTACGTCATGCTCGGGGTCGGGTGCGGCAGGGAATACCCCTACATCTGGTTCGAGTCGATCGACACGCGGGATTTGCAGATGGATTTCAGCGGCCGTCGCCAGGACGACGGGACGCTCTACGTCTCGTACAACGCAACTCGCGACGAACTGTATCTGAGCACAATCGGCTATGGCGATCCCAACGCCTGGGCGGTGATCGGCGGTCTGGTCGGGAACTCCTGGCAGGGCGGTCCCCTCAGCGTGTTTCTCGGAGGCGGCACCGACGGTCAGGAGATCCTCTCGGGCGACGCCTGGTTCGACGATTTCGTTGTCGAGACCGGCAACGTGACGGGCAGCCCGTCAGAGGAGACGATTCGTGAGGTCTATCGATTCTGGTCGCCGGGAATGTCGCGGCATTTCTACACGATGGACACCGCGGAACGGGACTGGCTCATCCGTGAATATGCGGAGGTCTGGACGTACGAAGGCCCCGCTTACAGGGCGGCTCCCTCGGCTTTCCAGAAGGGGCTTCTGCCCGTGTATCGATTCTGGTCCCCGATCGGGCAGTCTCACTTCTACACGATCGTCGAGGTCGAGAAGCAGACGCTGATCGAGGAGTATTCGTACTATTGGACCTTCGAGGGAGTGGCCTTCTATGCCTATTCGGAAGGCTCCCAGCCCGAGGAATGCCTGCCGGTCTATCGATTCTGGAACGTGACCGACAACAGCCACTTCTATACGATGGACGAGGGCGAGAGGGATAACCTCATGCGCGAATACCCCCATATCTATGGCTACGAAGGGATTGCGTACTACGCATATGGGCTGTGAGCCCGCTTGGCCGGGCTGCTGACTATTGCGTAACTGAACTGCGGATTGCAGATCCGGGCGGTCGCCTCGCAACTCCCGCCTCCAATCCGCAGTTTTTCTTCGCCCTGGGGGAGAATCCCCAGAAATCCGGTTACCTCGTGGTCTGAGCGTGCCTTACGAGGAGTGAAGGTCTGCGACGGTCCGGCGTTCGGGCCGTCGTCGCTTCTGAGATCCTGCAGGAGGCTGGACGTATGAACGCCGCGGTTGATGTGGGAAGACTCGCAACCCCCTGGTTGATGCGCGCCGTGTCCTTGTTTGCGATTCTGGGCTCGTGCGGTGCGAGCCTCGCGGGCGTGTCCGACCATCTCTTCTGGGGGCAGATCCTCCAGAGCAGAGTCTACGACGACCCGGCTTATGCGACCCCGCTCCAGGTCTTTCATCTGAAACTGGAGACGGACGAAACGGTGGCCTCGATCGAGTTCTCGACGCCCGCCGGGTATTGGGATCTCATTCCCAACGACCCATCGGCTCTCTCCGATGAAGTCGAGACGTACCACTGGACCTATGACGCCACCCAAGTCTGGGAGTACTGGGGGTACTTCGCCCATCCCGACGCTCTGGGGGATTTCTTCGGCGACGGGGAGTACATCATCATCGTTCGCTATTCTGACGGTACCGAGGAGGCGACGGCCGTCTGGTATGCAGTGCCGGGGGAGGATCTGGCCATCGCGCCGCCGACGCAGAAGCCCCATATCACCAGGCCCTCCTATGACGGCGTGAGTGCCTCCCCTGTGGCGTTCGAATGGGACCCTGTGGTCGATGCGAACGTCTGGGACGTGTTCGTGAGAGTCTGGGACCCCAATGAGGGCTATCTGGTCTCGGACCTCTACGACGCCAACGCGATTGCGTCGTATCCCTACAGCCTGTCCGAGGGGAAGTACTCCGCGGAGCTGTCGTTCGAGAACTACTACGACGCCGTGAACGGCGACGGCGTCCCCTTCGATCTGGTCAAGTCCACCACGTTATGGCATCCGTTCGAGGTGATCTACGGCACGGTGTATCGATTCCGGGCCCCGGCCACCGACCGGGATTTCTACACGATGGACGACAGCGAAAAGAACGCGCTGATCCATGAGCACTCGGACGTATGGAAGTTCGAAGGCCCTGCATTCCACGCCTGGGCGACGAAGTACCTCCCCGACCTGGCCCCCGTCTACCGGTTCTGGTCCGAGCGGTCGGGCGCGCATTTCTACACGATCGACGAGGCCGAGAAGAACTCGCTCCTGGCTCATTCCTGGTGGACCTACGAAGGGGTGGCTTTCTACGCCTATCCCGAGGGCCGCCAACCCGACGACAGTCTGCCTGTCTATCGGTTCTGGAATTCGTCGAACAACTCGCACCTCTACACGATCGACCCGCACGAAGCCCAGAGACTCCTCACACAGCATCAGGACACGTTCCTCTTCGAGGGCGCCGCCTTCTACGTATACGAGTGACGCTCTGGGCGAAAGACGGTTCGCTGTTGCGAATGCTCTCGACTCTTGTGCGGCCGGCGCCCCGGCGGTAAAGTGGCCGGCGATGGGATCGTGTTCACGATGGCTTGCATCGCCGGCATGTGCGAAGGAGGTAGACGTTATGGGCCAACAATCAAATGGGGTGTCGCGACGGGCAGTCCTGAAGGGTTCTCTGGCCGGGGTGGCGATGGCCGCGACGGGCGTTCGTGCTTCGGCCGAGCCAGGATCGGACAAACGTCTTCGGCTGGGCGGACCGGTCTTCGAGAAATGGCAGGGCCCGCAGGGCTGGGTCGATGCGGTTCGGCGGCTTGGCTACCGGGCCGCCTATTGCCCACTCGGGCCAGGGGCCTCCGATGCCGAGGTGCGAGCCTACGAAGACGCCGCTCGAGAGGCCGACATCGTCATTGCGGAGGTCGGCGCCTGGAGCAACCCGATCTGTCGGGACGAGCCGACACGGCAGGCGGCTCTGGAGAAATGCCGCACGCATCTGGCCTTGGCCGACCGGATCGGCGCGCGGTGCTGCGTCAATATCGCGGGTTCTCTCAGCGACACTTGGGACGGACCTTCCGCCAAGAACTTCACCCAGGAGGCGTTCGATCTGATCGTTCAGACGACCCGCTCGATCATTGATGCGGTCAAGCCGACGAGAACGTACTACACCTTGGAAACGATGCCCTGGGCCTATCCGGATTCCGCGGACTGCTATCTGCGGCTGTTCAAAGCGATCGACCGCAAGGGCTTCGCGGTGCACCTGGACCCGGTGAATCTGGTGTGCAGCCCGCAGCGGTACTACGGCAACGCCGATCTGATCCGCGAGTGCTTCGCGAAGCTCGGGCCGCACATTCGAAGCTGTCACGCCAAGGATATTCTCCTGCAAACGAAGCTGACGACGCATCTCGACGAGGTCCGGCCTGGCACGGGGGGACTGGACTATGCGGTGTTTCTGAAGGAACTGAGCCGTTTCCCCGGCACGCCGCTGATGCTGGAGCATCTGCCCAACGCCGAGGAATACCAGAAGGCCGCAGACCACGTCCGCACGGGAGCCAAGGGCCTCGGGGTTTTCGACTTGTCGTAGGACATCCATACTTGACGTGGGCCCTCGCCATCTGATAGACTGGAAATGGACTATTCGCCCATAGATCGCCATCTTGCGGGCTGTTTCGCAGGCGGCGGCCTTGTTGCTCGAATCCGGGGGGATGGAGGATCGATGATGTTTGTGGTGAGAAACCCTCTCTCGATACGCAGGATCCCTGTCTTGATGTTGGTTCTTCTTGTGGTTTCCACGGCAGCGGCCCAATACAGCGGCGGCACGGGCGACCCGAACGATCCCTATCAGATCGCCACGGCTGTCGACCTGATCGCTCTTGGCGAACGGCCCCAGGACTATGACAAGCACTTCATGTTGACGGCCGACATCGATCTGGACCCCAACCTCCCCGGCCGAAAGGTCTTCGACAAGGCTGTCATTGGAGCCGCTGAATCTCCGACTGCTTCGGGGGACTCCTACACGGAGACTCCCTTCACCGGCGTCTTCGACGGCAGAGGTCATGTGATTTCGAATCTGACGATCGTGGGAGGGGGTTATCTGGGCCTTTTCGCAGAATTGGACGCTGCAGCTCAGGTCCGCAATCTGGGTTTGGAAGCCGTCGAGGTCAGCGGAACCGGCTGCTTCGTCGGAGGCCTCGCGGGCGCCAATGGCGGGGCCATCGCCATGAGCTATGTTTGCGGTTCGGTCAGAGCCGATGAGTGTGTTGGCGGGCTCGTGGGTTTGCACCACGGTCGCATCGTTGCGAGCTACAGCAGGAGTTCTGTTGGCGGCACCAACAGTGTCGGCGGCCTCGTGGGTGAGAATTGGGCGGGCTCGATTGTCTCCAGCTATAGCAGCGGTCCCGTCAGCGGCATCGACCGCGTGGGAGGCCTTGCAGGTGATTTCGTCGCCTTTGTCGGTGGGCCGACCGTGGAAGAACACTTTGTGACCGGCTGTTTCTGGGACACTCAAACCTCGGGCCAGATCGTGAGTACCGGCGGCACGGGCAAGACCACCGCCGAGATGTGGAGGGCAAGGACGTTCCTCGACGCCGGTTGGGATTTCGTGGGCGAGACGGTCAATGGCTCACAGGACGTCTGGTGGATCTTCGATGGGCGGGACTATCCGCGGCTGTGGTGGGAACGAGTGCTGGGCGATGACTTCGAGGACGGCAAGGCGGGTCCCTTGTGGTTTGTCTACGAGCCCGAGCCGGAACTCGCCCGAATCCGCGAGGTGAACGGGAGGCTGGAAGCACGCACCGTTGGGTCGTGGGAGAATGTGGACGCGGTCTACGTTTCCGACGGCTGGCGGCTCGATACGACCAAGGACTTCGCGATCCGCGTCGATTTCCATTTCAGCAAGCAAGGCGCAGGCGATGGACGGGTCACTCTCGGCGTAGGGCCGAGTCTTGATCCTGATGCCAGGCGATGGGCGGAACTGGAGGCGGGCTGCTTCGACTCCGGGCCGTTCTATCTCTACGAGGTGTCCGACGGATTCTGGGTGCAGGAAGTAGTCGCCGACCGTTCCGCCGACGAAGGGACGCTCTTCATGTCCTATAACTCGGCTGCCGACGAGCTGTACTTCAGTCATTCGGGTTACGGCAAGGCGAACGCCTGGCAGACGGTGTCCGGATTGCTCGCAGGCCGATGGGGTTGCGCGCCGGTCTACGTTCTCCTGGGCATCGGTTCCGAGGGGATGGCCCTGACCGGGGCAGACGCCTGGCTGGACGACTTCGCGGTCAGCGTGGGCACGCTTGTCCAGGGAACGCCGGATGGCGAAGACGACATGGATGACTGAGGTTCTCCCGATCGCGCCGGTGACGCACGGTCGAACAAGCCGGGTCCATGGCGTGTGACCCGCGCGAGACCCTCGGACATGACCTTCCGTTCAATCGCGGGTCTCTGTCTTGCGGGAGTCCGTCTGTACGCCCCGGCGAACGGCTCGCTTGCCATAGCGGTCGCGAATCTGGTCGACGACCTGGTCGAGCTTCTTGAGCTTCTCTTCTTGAGGGTCGGGAAAGAGCAATTGTTGGCCGGAGCGTTCGTCCTCCAGACCCGAGACGCCGAATCCCAGCAGTCGCAGCGGCCCGCCGGAGCGACTGTGCCATTGACGAAAGACCCGCTCCGCGGCCTGCCACAGCAGGTTCGTTACGTTCGTACTCTCGCCATGCGTTTCGCTGCGGGTCACGGTGCGAAAGTCCCCGTAGCGGAGTTTCAGAGTGACGGTCTTGGCCTTGAGCGCTCTTTGCCGCAGACGCTGGGCCACTTCTTCGACCTGCTCCATCAGTACGCCCAGCAGGACGTCAGGATCGGCGATGTCCGTCGCGAAGGTCTGTTCGCTGGAGAGGTTCTTGCAGTGGCGGTCCGGCTCGACCGGGCGGTCATCGCGCCCATGGGCCAGTTCCAGCAGCTCTTCGGCGCCGTTGCCGATGACTCCCCTGAGCTGGGCCACGGTCCGGCTGCGAAGCTGCCTGATTGTCTCAATACCCCAGTCGCGCAGGGCCTTCTCCGTCACCTTCCCGACGCCCCAGATCTTCCCCACCGGCAAGGGGTCGAGTGTCGCCTGGCGGTTCTCTTCCGTAATGACAACGAAGCCGTCGGGCTTTCGCAGGTCCGAGGCCAGCTTGGCGAGGAACTTGTTCGACGCCACCCCGACCGAGGCGGTCAGACGAGTCTGCTCGCGAATGCGATCCTTGATCGCCTGCCCGATGGCGGAGGCGGGTCCGAACAGGTTCTCGCTGTCGGTCACGTCGAGGAACGCCTCGTCGAGCGAAAGCGGCTCCACGAGCGGGGTGTAACTGTCGAAGATCGCTCGAATGGCATGGGAGACCTCCAAGTACCGCTCCATGCGGACGGGAACCAGCACCGCGTGCGGGCACAGGCGAAGCGCCTGGGCGGTGGGCATCGCGCTGTGGACGCCGAAGGGGCGGACCTCGTACGACGCGGCGCTGACCACGCCCCGGCTTTTGGGATCGCCTCCCACGATGACGGGTTTGCCCCGCAGCTCGGGATGGTCGAGCTGCTCGACGGACGCGTAGAAAGCGTCCATATCCACATGAATGATCCGGCGTAGTCGAGCCATAAACTCCCTGCGATTGCCCCTTTGCGACCCAGCCTAACAAGCCGAAGACGACGCGTCGAGACGAATTATAGACGAGCGGCAGTGAATGGGCAAGGTGCCTGGAACGTCTCGCGGTTTTGGGAGGTGCCGGGCCGAGAACCGCACCGCGAAAGACGTTTGACGTGATCGCGGCTTGATGTTTGCCTCGGGATCGAATAGACTGTAACACTTATCCTGCATAGGTGATGTAACGTAAGCATGAAGCTGGTCTTGCACAACTTGACGTATCATGACTGCCCTGTGGCGGTTCGGGAGAAGGCGACCTTCACCGCCGAGCAGCGGCACGTCATGTTGCGCCGGATGCACCAGCACGACCAGATCGGTGAGGCAGTCATCGTCCAGACCTGCAATCGGCTGGAGTTCTATCTCTACGCGAAGAAGGATTTCGATTGTCGGGCGTTCCTGGGCGGCCTGCTCGCGGCTCAGGGACCCGACGCGGCGGAGGCTTGGACGAAGCACAGCCGGGAGATGGTTGGGGCGGATGTGGTTCGGCACCTGTTCGAGGTGGCCGCCGGCCTCGATTCGCAGATGATCGGCGAAAATCAGATTCTCGCTCAGGTCAAGGCCGCCTACACGGAATCGCTTGAAACCCGGATGAGCCGACTGATCTTCCATCGGCTCTTCCACAACGCCTTTCGGGTGGGCAAGGCGGTGCGGACGCGGACCCAGATCAACTGCGGCGCGGTCTCCATCGGCTTGGCTGCGGTGGAACTGGCTCGGGAGAAGACGGATTTGGCCGCGTCCCGAGTGATGATCGTCGGGGCCGGAGAAAACGCCGAACTCGTTGCGAATTACCTGTCCAAGGCCGGGGTATTGGGCTTGGTCATTGCGAATCGAGACATCGAAAAGGCGCGGGCCATGGCCAGGCGATTCACGCGGACCGAGTCTGTCAGCCTTTCGGACATCGTCTCCCGCCTGTCGGATGTGGACGTCGTGATCAGTTCGACCGCCTCCCCCGAGCCGGTCTTGACGCGGACCGGGGTCGAGTGGTCGCTGGCCGGCCGGGAGCGTCCGCTGCTGATGATCGACATCGCGGTGCCGCGGGACATCGACCCTGCGATCGGGCAGCTCGATTGCGTTCGCCTGTACAATATTGACGACCTGGACGGTCAGATCGCAGCCAACCGCACGAAGCGCAGCAGCGAAATCCCCAAGGCCAAGGCCATCGTCGAGGAGTTCGTCGCGACGTTCTCGCAGTGGTATGACTCGCTCGATCTGGTGCCGGTGATCTCGCGCCTCACCCAGATGGGGCTGGAACTGGCCCGCGCGGAGGCCCGTCGTTACGCAGGCGATTTCGGCGACGCCGGCTCCGAGAAACTCCAGGCCTTTGCCGAGTCGCTGGTCAAGAAGGTTCTGCACGGTCCCATCCGCTTCATCAAGGACGGCAACGGCGAGCCCAGCGCCGAGCAGCTCCAGGCGATCGACCTGGTCAACAGGATGTTCCTGGCCCAGGATCGAGGCGACGAATGAGCCGGACGCTGACGGTCGCAACACGCCGGGGGGAGTTGGCCATCGCGCAGACCCTTCTGGTCATTGCGGCGTTGCAGGCGAAGCACCCCGGGATCGAGATCCGCATTCAGGAGATCACCAGTTCAGGTGATCGCGACCGCAAGACTGCTCTGTGGGACCTCAAGGACACAGGGTTCTTCACTTCGCAACTGGAAGACGCGCTGGTGGCCGGCGAGGCAGATTTCGCTGTGCACAGCTTCAAGGACCTGCCCACCTGCGAGCGGGAAGGGTTGGCGGTCACCGCGATCTTGGACCGCAAGTGGCCTCAGGATTGCCTGCTGGCCAAGCAGCCAGCGCGGAGCCTTCTCGATCTTGCGAAATCTGCCAAGGTCGGCACCTCCAGCCTCCGACGGGCGGCTCAACTCCGACGGGGCCGGCCGGACCTGGAGTTGGTTCCGCTTCGCGGCAACGTCCAGACGCGGATCAACAAGCTGCACTCGACGGATCTCGATGCGATCGTTCTGGCCCGCGCGGGCCTGGAGCGGCTGGGATTGGCCGATGCGATCTCCGTCGTCTTCGACCCGAAGGAGTTCCTCCCCGCGCCGGCGCAGGGGGCGCTCGCCATCCAGACTCGCAGCGACGACGACAAGACCGTAGGAATCGTCCGGTCGATCGACGACGAATCGTCGCGGGCCGTTGCCCTGGCGGAGCGGCAGGTGCTTGCCACGACGCAGTGCGGCTGTCACGCCCCGGTGGGGGCCTATGCCGAGCGTCGAGGCGACCAGATCGAGGTGTACGCGTTCATTTCGGACGTCGAGGGGCGTCGGATGATCCGCAGGCAGGCGGTCGGGCCGATCGCGCAGGCGGTCCGGATCGGCGAGCGAGTGGCCGAGGAACTGCTCGACGCCGGCGGCAGAGAGATTCTTCGAGAGTTGGAGCGGGAGCCGGGCTGACGATGGAGAATGAGATCAAGAAAGCGAAGGTGTATCTGGTGGGGGCCGGCCCCGGGCGGGCGGATTTGATCACGCTCCGCGGGGCCGAACTGCTCAAGACCGCCGATTGCATCATTGTCGATAAACTGGCCAATCCGGCCCTGCTGGACCTGGCCCGCAAGGACGCCGAGATCATCCACGTGCCCAAGCGGATCGGGCCCGGCTCGTTCACCCAGGACCAAGTCAATCGCATCCTGGTGGACAAGGCCCTCGAAGGCAAGACGGTCGTCCGGCTCAAGGGCGGAGACCCGTGCATTTTCGGACGTTGCACTGAAGAGGCTCTGCTGTTGAACGAGGCTGGCGTCCCGTTCGAGATCGTCCCCGGCATCACCGCGGGGATCGCGGCCGCCGAGTACACCGGGATCATGCTCACGGATCGGCGGTACAGTTCCCAGGTGGCGTTCATCACGGGTCGGGAGGCCGAAGGCAAGGAGCAGACCAATCTCGATTGGGACGTGCTGGCGCGTTTTCCCGGGACGCTGGTGTTCTACATGGGCATAGGGGCTCTGTCCTCCATCGCGGACAGGCTCATCGACCACGGCATGTCGCCCGAGACGCCCGCGGCGCTTGTGGCCGACGCGACGCTGCCGACGCAACGGCTGGTCCAGGCCGCTTTGAACCGGATCGCGAAGGAGTGCGAAAGGCAACAGATCGAGCCGCCGGCCCTGGTGATCGTCGGGCCCGCCGCGGCGGGGGACCCCGGCCTGAACTGGTTTATGCGCCAGCCGCTGCATGGCAAGGGACTGGTCGTCACACGCGATCCCGAGGGCAATGCGGACTCCGCCCGCAAGATCATCTCGCGGGGCGGCAGGCCGATCGAGTATCCCACGCTGGCGATCCAATCCCTGACGGAGCGCCATGAGTTTCTCCGCGTGCTGACGGAATTCCCTGCCTATCAGTGGGTGATCTTCACCAGCGCTAACGGGGTTCGGATCTTCTTCGAAGCCCTCCGCAGGTTGGGCAAGGACGCGCGGGTCTTCGGCGGGATCAAGATCGCGGCCATCGGGCCCAGGACCGCGGAATCTCTCGAACCGTTCGGCATCCGGGCCGACTTCGTGCCGGAGGTCTTTACAGGGCGCGAACTCGCCAGGCAGCTCATCGGCTACACCGATTTGCGAGGCAAGAAAGTGCTCATGCTGCGGTCGGAGATCGCCTCCGACGAATTGGCTGAGGGGCTCCAGGCAGGCGGAGCGGCCGTGACCGACGTCGCGGTATACACCGCCTTGACGCACAGGGGGGACGACAAGGCCCTGATCGAGCAGATGCAGCAGGGCAAGGTCCAGTGGTTGACCTTCGCCAGCCCCTCGGCGGTCCGCGGGTTCTTCGAACAAATCCCCGCTGAGTCGGTACACAGCTATGGTCTGAAGGTCGCGTCGGTCGGTCCGGTGACCTCGAAGGAATTCGCCCTAATGGGTGTGCGTGTCGATGTCGAGGCGACGGAACACACGATCGACAGCCTGCTCGACGCGATCGAAAACTTTGAGAGAATCTGATGTGCGTTACCGTCATGCTGAACGAAGTGAAGCATCTGACCTGCGAATGGAACGTGTTTGTGGCGTTCATGGGCCGCATTGCCTCCGATGCCCAGATCCTTCGCTCCGCTCAGGATGACAGTTCTATGTCTCTGACAGGAATGCGATGATCAATATTTCCAAGCTCTATTGCGGCCTGGGCGGCCAGTCGGATGACCTGCGGTACCGCAGGGGACGCGACGTAGGTCCGGTCGTTGCGTACAACTGCACGAAGCGGTGCAACCTGCGGTGCCGCCACTGCTACAGCGCCTCCGATGGCGGTATCGCCGAACGGGAGTTGACGACCGAACAGGCCAAGGGGTTCCTGGTTCAGCTCAAGGACGCCGGGGCGCCGGTGTGTCTTTTCAGCGGGGGCGAACCCCTCCTTCGGCCGGACCTGTTCGAGCTGCTCGCGGAGGCCAAGCGGATCGGCATGCCCACCGTGATTTCGACCAACGGCACGCAGATCGACGCCGACACGGCCCGGCGGCTACACGAGTTGTCCCTCCGCTACGTGGGTATCTCGCTTGACGGCCAGGAGCCGTTCCATGACAGGTTTCGCCAGGTTCAGGGCAGCTTTCAGGCGGCTCTGACCGGGATCGAGAATTGCCGCCAGGCGGGTCTGCGGACCGGTCTTCGCTTCACGATCACGCAGGCCAACGCCGACCAGGTGCCGGCGGTCTTCGACATCGCCCGGGACATCGGCGTGCGGCGGATTTGTTTCTACCATCTCGTCCGCAGTGGCCGGGCGGCCCAGTTGCAGGAGCAGGGGCCCGCGCGGGACCGGACGCGGCAGGTGCTCGACACGATCATCGACAGGACCCGCGAGGCGGTCGAGCGGGATCTGGTGGAAGAGGTGCTGACGGTCGGCAACCACGCCGACGGGCCATATCTACTGCTGCGAATGCAGCGGGAGAAACATCCGGGCTTCGAGCAGGCCAGGGATTTGCTCGAAGCCAACGGCGGCAACCGCGTCGGCGACAAGATCGCCTGCGTCGCCTGGGACGGCACGGTCTATCCCGACCAGTTCTGGCGCAACTACCTGCTGGGCAACGTGACGGAAGAACCGTTCAAGGAAATCTGGTCGAACACGGCGGATCCGGTCCTCGCGAAGCTCCGCAACAAGGACGCCTTCGCCGACCCGCGATGCCTGAAGTGCCAATGGTTCCGTCTGTGCAAGGGCAACTATCGGTTCCTCGACGCCGACCCGTCGGACGCCCAGTGGCTCAACGAGCCGACCTGTTGTCTGACGGATGAGGAAATCGGTGTGTCCCACGTACGATCCGTATCCGCCATGCGCTGAGGTCCGGACGGCACGGGTGTGGGACGTTGAGTCTGTATGAGGGGAGCAACCATGTGCAGATGCGTCGGCCCTGTAATCGTGCTTGTGGCTGGGGCTTCGTCCATCCTGACGGCGGAAGATGCGCGGAACATTCGCACCGGCTGGGAGATTCCGACAGAGACCTATGCGGATCAACCCTATGTGGTGAAGACGGGCGACGGCGCCTGGTTGTGCGTTCTTACGACCGGTTCGGGTCACGAAGGGGCGCGGGGCCAACACGTGGTCAGTCTCCGCAGCATCGACCGGGGCCGGACCTGGTCGATGCCCGTGGATGTCGAGCCGGCGGAGGGGCCCGAAGCTTCCTATGCCGTGCTGCTGAAGACTATGAGCGGACGCGTCTATGCCTTTTACAACCACAACACGGACAATCTGCGGCAGGTGAAAGCGGATCATCCGCCGTATCAGGACGGCTGGTGTCCGCGCGTCGATACCCAGGGCTACTTTGTCTTCAAGTACACCGACGATCACGGTCGGTCGTGGTCGAAAGATCGCTGGGCGATCCCGGTGCGTGAATTCGAGATCGACCGCGAGAACCCCTATGGCGGCAAGGTCCGGTTCTTCTGGAATGTGGGCAAGCCGTTCACGCACGAAGGGGCGGCCTTCGTCCCGCTGCACAAGGTGGGCCGTTTCGGCGCCGGATTCATCGCCCGCTCCGAAGGTGTCCTGCTCAAGAGCCCCAATCTCCTGATGGAGAGCGATCCCGAGAAGGTCATGTGGGAGACGCTGCCGGATGGCAATGTCGGGTTGCGGTCGCCGCCCGGTGGCGGGCCCATCGCCGAGGAACAGAGCTTCGCGGTGCTCAGCGACGGTTCCTTCTACTGCGTCTACCGCACCGTGGATGGCCACCCGGTGGACAGCTACAGTCGCGATGGGGGGCACACGTGGAGCGAACCCCAGTACGCTCGCTACGCCGACGGCCGGCTGATCAAGCATCCGCGGGCGGCCAACTTCGTCTGGAAGTGCGGCAACGGCAAGTATCTGTACTGGTTTCACAATCACGGCGGACAGTCCTTCGACGACCGCAATCCGGCGTGGCTTTGCGGCGGCGTCGAAGCCGATTCGCCGGAGGGCCGAATCATCCGATGGTCGCAGCCCGAGGTGGTTCTCTATGATGACGATACGTACATCCGGATGAGCTATCCGGATTTGATTGACGACGGTGGCGAGTACTTTCTTACGGAAACCCAGAAGGACATCGCCCGCGTTCACCCGGTGGACCGGAGTCTGATCGAAGGGCTCTGGGAACAACTCGACAACCGCGCGGTCGCGACAAAGGGGCTTATTCTCGATCTGCCGCCCAAGGGCGGCTCGATCCCCGCGCGTACGCCTATGCCGCCGTTGCCAGGGTTTCTCTCGCGGGACCCGAGCCGGGCGGACTACGGAACCAAAGACCTGCTCGGCGGCTTTACGGTCGAGTTGTGGGCGACGTTCGAGTCCATCACGCCGGGGAAGATGCTGTTGGACAGCCGAAACGACATTGGTCAGGGCTGGTGTCTGCGGACGACCTCTCGCCGCACGGTCGAGATCGTACTGAACGATGGCTCCACAGAGAATCGCTGGGATTGCGACCCCGGTTTGTTGCAGGCCCGTCGGCTGCATCACATCGTGGCGCGCGTCGATGGCGGCCCCGATATGATCACGTTCCTCATCGACGGCCGTCTGTGCGACGGCGGCGAGCATCGCCAGTTTGGCTGGGGCCGGTTCAGCCCGAATCTCCGCCACGCCAACGGCGGCACGTCGCTCCACATCGGCCCGAGCCTGACCGGCCGCATCCAGCGATTGCGAATCTACAGTCGTTGTCTTCGCACCTCGGAAGCTGTCGGCGGTTATCGGGCAGGGCCCGGGCAGGATTGACCAGCCGCCCTTTGTGGCGTCTGTGAAGGGGGGCGAACTCCGCAGGGGCAGGCTTCCGTACCCGTCCTGGGGCGAACGCAGAGGGTCGCCCCTGCCGCGGGCGGCAACCTCAGCCTTGACGGGGCCGTCGTATAAGCGGTATATGGATGCGATATTGGAGATTTCTCTGGAGTCTGTCGAATGAGTTTTCCTGAGATTCGAATGCGGCGGCTGCGGCGCAATGCGACGATGCGGCGGATGGTCCGCGAGACCGCGTTGAGCGTGAACGACCTGGTCTATCCGCTCTTTGTGCGGGCGGGCGAGGGAATCAAGACGCCGATCGCGTCGATGACGGACTGTTTTCACCTCTCGCCCGACCTGATCGGGGACGAGGCGGCCGAGGTCGCCGCGCTGGGCATTCCGGCGGTGCTGCTGTTCGGCCTGCCCGAGACGAAGGACGAGCAGGGCTCGGAGGCCTGGGCGGAGGATGGTCCCGTCCAGCAGGCGACCCGCGCGATCAAAAAGCGGACGCCGGACCTGCTGGTCATCACGGATGTGTGTCTGTGCGAGTACACGAGCACGGGCCATTGCGGCGTGATCGAAGACGACGGGAGGTCTCCAAGGGGCATGGGTTTCCAGCCCACGAATCGCCGGCAGGATGTCGATGCCGCGAACTTCTCCGGTCCCAAGGTGGACAACGACGCCACGCTGGAACTGCTGGCGAAGATGGCTCTCTCGCACGCGCAGGCTGGCGCCGACATCGTCGCGCCTTCGGATATGATGGACGGCCGGGTCCGGGCGATTCGCGATGTGCTCGAGCGAAACGGCTTCAAGGATGTCGCGATTCTGTCCTACGCGGCCAAGTTCGCCTCCGCTTTCTATGGCCCCTTCCGCGATGCGGCGGAGTCGGCCCCGGCTTTCGGCGACCGCAAGACCTACCAGATGGACCCCGCCAACCCCCGCGAGGCGATCCGCGAGATCGAGCTGGACATCGAGGAAGGGGCGGACATGGTCATGGTCAAGCCCGCTTTGAGCTACCTCGATGTGATCCGTCGGGCCCGCGAGCGGTTCGATTGCCCCATCGCGGCCTACAACGTCAGCGGCGAGTACATGATGATCAATGCCGCCGCCGATGCGGGGCTGATCGATCGCGACGCCGCGACGATGGAAGTCCTGACCTCGATCAAGCGAGCCGGCGCCGATATCATTCTGACGTACTCTGCAAAGAAAGCCGCGATGCTCCTTGGAGAACCCAGGTAGCTGCGGTCTTTTTGCCGTCAGCGGCATGGAGGGCAATCGATGACTTCAGTCGGGGACAACAGAACCGCGGAAGCGTTGTTGACGGTGTTGTGCCCGACGGTCTGTTGCGTCGGCCTGGGTGTGATTGTCCATGGAGGGACGGTGCTTTCGCCGCGATCCAGCTTCTTTCAGCTTGGGGTCAATGCCCTGATCGTGGGAGTCCTGGTGCTCATGGCGAGGTGGTGGTCCATCCGTCGATTTCTGGCCGCGGGGGCGATTCTCTCGGTTGTCCTGGGGGTGGCGGCCGTTCGATCCGGACCTCGCATCGTGTTCCATACCGTCCTCCTGATGGCGATGTGGGTCGGTGTGGTCTACGTGAACGTCAGAGCTCTCGGTCAACTCCGAGGGTTGAGGGGGATAGGTCTGCACATCGCCTGGTCAATTGTCTTTGGGATTGGATTGTTCGTCTCGGGGGCGGTCCTGATCGTTTTGTTTCGTCCTTCCGATACGCAGGCTTCTATGGTATTCTATGCGCAGCTCTCGGTCCTGACGGGCGTCGGTATGGGAGCAGGCTTCGAGGTGCAAGACCGGCTCCTGGCCGGTCTTCGCCACAGGTCCGGCGACGCGAGCCGTGGATGGGAACCAAAGTGACATCTTTTCTGGAGTGACAGATCATGACCGCACGACGTTCTTTCTGGGGAATGGGCCGACGTTGGAACCTGATTTGCGCATCCGTCTGTGTCCTGGCTTTCGGCGTGGCCTGCGCAAGCGAGCCGATCGCTGCGGACAAGGATCGCTGGATCACCCTGTTCAACGGCAAGGACCTCGCCGGCTGGACGCCGAAGTTCGCCGGCAGCGACCTGGGCGTGAACTACAAGGACACCTTCCGCGTCCAGGACGGGCTGCTCACGGTTTCCTACGAGAACTACGACAAGTTCAACAACGAATTCGGGCATCTGTTCTACAAGGACTCCTTCTCGCACTACCGGATCCGCGCCGAGTACCGGTTCATCGGCGAGCAGGTCCCCAACGGTCCCGGCTGGGCCCTCCGCAACAACGGCCTGATGCTCCACTGCCAGAAGCCTTCCACGATGGCCAAGAACCAGAGCTTCCCCGTCAGCGTCGAGGTTCAGCTTCTGGGCGGCAGCGGCACAGGCCAGCGTTCGACCGGCAACTTGTGCACGCCCGGCACGCACGTCGTCATGAACGACAAGCTGCTTACGCAGCACTGTCTCAATTCCAAGTCCAAGACCTATCACGGCGACCAGTGGGTGACCGCGGAGATCGAGGTCCACGGCAACCGCCTCATCCGCCACATCATCAATGGCGAGGTCGTGATGGAGTACTCCGAGCCGCAGCTCGATGACGGCGACGCCGATGCCAAGAAGCTGCTCCAAGCCGGCGCCGACCGGATGCTCAGCGAGGGCTGTATTTCGATCCAGGCGGAGAGCCATCCCACGCAGTTCCGCAAGATCGAACTGCTGCCCCTGGCGGAATAGCCGGTCTCACAGACGCTTCTGATAGCTCAGCGGCACCACGAGGACAGCGCACTCGGCGCGAGAGGCCACCTTTTCCGTGACGGCGCCGAAGAGCGTTTTCCCCAGAGGCTTGTGGCCGTGGCGGCCCAGGACGATCAGGTCGATCTGCTTTTCTTTCGCGAATTCGAGGATCTGCTGATGGTCCTTGCCCACGCGGACCTCGACCTTCAGTTCCATTCCCGTGGGCAGGCGGGACAGATAGGTTTGCGCGATCCGCTCGTCGATGTCCTGCTTGGCCTTGTTGTCCACGCCCTCGACTTCATAGATGTACGTCTTCCAGAACTGGGCGTCCGATTCGGGGATCACGTGGAGCAGGTACAGTTCGCAGCCCGGTCGGCGACCCGCGGCGTCCACGGCGAACGAGAACGCGAAGTCGGCGTTTTCCGAGAAATCGGTGCAGAACAGAATCCGCTGGAACTGCGTCCTGGCCAGATCGATCGTATCCATCGTTGTCCATACCTCCCAAGCGTCGGTCGTTGTGCCGCCTGCAAGCGATAGCCGGCCGACGACATTATACCGGAAGCCCGCGAACGGAAAGCAGAAAACCGGGACAAAATGCCCCCGGCTCAGGCGGTCCTCACTCCCGCAAGGCGGACGGTTGCCCGATGGCGGCCCGGATGGTAGGCTGTGGACCGCCCGCGGTCGCTGTGGCTGATTGGGCGGATGTTCACGGTGGCAGTTCGAGAGTGGATGGCAAGATGAGAGATCGGCTTCGATTCCAGGCAGTCCTTTCGGTCTTCGCGTTGTTGACCCTGACGCATATGGTCCAGGCCCAGGGCACCCGGTCGGACTACGAGCGGGCCCTGCGACTTCGCGAGGCGACCGCCAATACGGTGTTTCGGGATCGTGTGACGCCGCATTGGTTTGCGGGAAACGCGAGGTTCTGGTATCGCAACGATCTTGCGGGCGGCGCGCGGGAGTTTGTCGTCGTGGACGCCGAGACGGGCGTCCGCAAACCAGCCTTCGACCACGAGAGGCTCGCGGTTTCGCTGGGCAAGACGCTGGGCAAGACGATCGAGGCCGACAGGCTGCCCATCGACCGCCTGGCGTTCGACGATTCCGGCTCGCAGTTCTCGTTCACGTGCGAGGGTCGTCGGTGGCGGTGCGACCTGGCTGATTATCAGCTTTCCGAGGCCCCTGCGGACGAGCAGGGGGGCGTTTCCCTGCCCTCCGCCCGTCGGATTCGTCCCAGCCGCAGCACTGGCGGCGAGACCTCCGTCACCTTCCTCAATCGCACGGAAGGTGCTGTGGACGTCTACTGGGTGGATTCCGAGGGGCAGCGTCAGCGCTATGCCACGATCGACGCAGGCGGGCAGCACCGCCAGCACACGTATGCCGGACACGTCTGGCTGGTCGTCAACAAGGCAGGGGAGACGCTGGGCGTGTTCACCGCGACGGAAGAGGCGGGCGACGCGGTCGTCGGCAAGGACGCGACGCGTCCGCCGATCGAATCGGACCGGCCCGCGCCGACCCGGTTGAGGGGACGATCGCCCGATGGAATCTGGCAGGCCTTCGTCAAGGACTACAACGTCCACCTTCGAGAGCTGGCCTCCAACGAGGAGATCGCCTTGAGCGACGACGGTGTGGAGAAAGACGCCTATTCGGAAGACTTCCGCTGGTCGCCGGACTCGCAGAAGCTGGTTGTGATGCGGACCCGCAAGGGCGACACGCGAAAAGTGTATCTGATCGAGTCGTCGCCCAGGGACCAGTTGCAGCCGAAGCTGCACGACATGGATTATCTCAAGCCGGGCGACCAGGTCGATGTCTCCAAGCCGCATCTGTTCGACATCGCAGCCAGGCGACAGACGCCCATTTCGGACGAGTTGTTCTCCAATCCCTGGAGCGTCTCAGACGTCCGGTGGTCGCCCGATTCGAGTCGGTTCACGCTCCTGTACAATCAAAGGGGCCACCAGGTGTTGCGGATCGTCGCGGTGGACGCCCCCACGGGAGAGGCCAAGGCGCTCGTCGATGAACACAGCAATACGTTCATCGACTACGCGGGCAAGCAGTTCAGCCGCCATCTCGACGCGACGAACGAGATCGTCTGGATGTCCGAACGGGATGGCTGGTGCCACCTGTACCTCTACGACGCCACGACCGGCCGGGTGAAGAATCAGATCACCAAAGGCCCCTGGGTGGTGCGGGACGTCGAGTCCGTCGACGAAGTCGGGCGTCAGATCTGGTTCCGCGCCGGTGGCATTCGTCCCGAGCAGGACCCCTATTACCTGCACCTGTGTCGGGTGAATTTCGACGGATCGGGTCTGGTCGTCCTGACCGCCGGCGACGGCACGCACGAAACGACGTTCTCGCCGGACCGGAGGTTCTTCCTGGACCGCTGGTCCCGCGTCGATCAGCCGCCGGTGACGGAACTGCGGTCTTCTGCCGAAGGTCGTCTGATTGCGAGCCTGGAACAGGCGGACTGGACCGCGTTGCTCCAGACGGGCTGGCAGGTTCCCGAGCGGTTCGTGGCCAAGGGCCGGGACGGGACTACCGACATCTACGGCATCATCGTCCGCCCCTCCAACTTCGACCCGAGTCGGTCCTACCCGGTCATCGAGGAGATCTACGCCGGGCCGCAGGGGGCCTTCGTGCCCAAGGCCTTCAATCTGCTGGTCCGCCATCACGCCATCGCGGAACTTGGCTTCATCGTAGTGCAGATCGACGGCATGGGCACCTCCCATCGCTCGAAAGCGTTTCACGACGTTTGCTGCAAGAACCTTGGCGACGGCGGTTTCCCCGACCGCATTCTCTGGATGAAAGCGGTGGCCGCCAAGTATCCGAACATGGATATGACTCGGGTCGGCGTTTACGGCGGCTCGGCGGGTGGCCAGAACGCCCTGGGCGCGCTGCTGACGCATGGGGAGTTCTACAAGGTCGGCGTTGCGGACTGCGGCTGCCACGACAATCGGATGGACAAGATCTGGTGGAACGAGCTGTGGATGGGCTGGCCGGTCGGGCCGCACTACGAGGCGCAGTCGAACGCAACGCTGGCCTCCAGGCTCCAGGGCAAGCTGCTGCTGACGGTGGGGGAGCTCGACCGCAACGTCGATCCGGCGTCCACGATGCAAGTGGTCAACGCCCTGATCAAGGCGGACAAAGACTTCGACCTGCTGATCGTTCCCGGCGGCGGTCACGGGGTGGGCGAAACCCCCTACGCCGCCCGGCGTCGCATGGATTTCTTCGTGCGTCACCTGCTCGGCGTCGAGCCCAGAACTGAGCCTTGAGTTGTATGTCCAAAGTCGTAGGAATTCGCGGCGAGCCTTCCCCTGTGGTTGCCCTGATGCCCAGGAGGCCAACCAGGGAGGGCTTCCTTTGGCGGATCAAACGCTTTTTTTGCAGGATGAAGTCGGATTTTTTTGTAGACGAAGGACCGAGAAAAAGCGATACTGTAGACCTGAAGGATCATCCGGACCGCGCCGCCGCGGTTCACACGGGCGATAAACGCCCGTCCGCAGGGATTGGGGGAATGGGGTAGGCCTCAGAGGGTTTTCACTGGAGGAGGTCTTCAGACCCGCCGATGGATAGGGAGTCTTGTGACGGAACGTGCTCCGTGGGAAGACTCCGACTGCGCCCGCGTTGGGGCGCGGCTGTGAGATGGTTCTGAATGGTGAGGATTTCGGTATGACACATCGTGTACTTCCGTTCGCCTGCGTCGCGACACTCATCGTGCTCTCGAGTCTGTCACCCGCCTGGGGCCAACACGACAACGAAACCCCGAGCGAGTTTCCAGGCGTCTGGTACCGGATTCTGATCGACGGCAACGGCAACTACATCGAAGGCCAAGGCGACGGGAGAGGCTGGTACTACTACCCCGACAGTGGCGTCTATCGCATGTGGTTCTACAACGGCCCCTATGACGCCACGCGAAAGGGCTATCTCAATTACCATGTGTACACCAAGGCGGTTGATCCGACGAGGCCGACCTCTGTGGTTGCGAGATTCGGGTGGACGACCGCGCAGTGGTCGAACCGCAAGCTGGGGTATCCGCCGGGACCGGACGACATGCCCACCGTGAACGACGAAGCGAAGTATATGTCCGTCGCGCGGGTCTATTCGGTCGAGGGCGTCGTCACCGGAAGCGCAGAGTCGATCCGCGAGCACACTATCGAAGAGTACAATCCCGAATGGGTCTGCATCGAGTTCGAGGCCCGCAACGCGTACATCTATCGGGGCGCGTTTCACGAGTGCCGGCCCAAGGGATCGCAGATCGGCGCCTGCTGCAATCGCCAGACGGGATATTGCTACCTGACGACAAAATCGGATTGTGCGGCCCCGCTGGACTGGCTGGGCGCCGGCACCACCTGTGCCCAATGCACGACCGCCGGCAGCGGGGGAAGCGACTACGGCGACGCCCCCGACCAGAACTATCGGACGTTGCGGGCCAACAACGGGGCCCGGCATACGATCGTTCCGGGCGTCTACCTGGGCAGTTCGGTGGACCGCGAATCGGACGGCCAGCCCAACGCGACTGCCACCGGCGACGATGCTGCCGGGACAGACGATGAAGACGGCGTGGTCTTCACTTCGACGCTCCAGGTCGGCCGGGACGCCACTGTGAACGTAACCGCGTCCAGGTCCGGGTACCTCAGCGCCTGGATCGATTTCGACGGCGACGGCCGATTCAGCGAGCGCGAGGAGGCCATCTTCACGGACCAGCCTCTTTTTGGCGGCTTGAACCCCCTGAGTTTCCCGATCCCGGCGAAGGCTGTTCCGGGTTGGACCTATGCGAGATTTCGCTTCAGCACACGTGGGCTGCTGAGCAGCTATGGGCCTGCCGACGACGGCGAGGTCGAGGATTACCGCGTCCAGATCGTCCAGAGCCACGATCCCAAGATCGTTTCCGGCGCCTCTGAGTTGATCTGGAGTCAGCCGCCGACGCCGGTGACGGAATCGCAGCCTTATGTCTTCCCGGCCGGCGGGGCCGTCTCCGCGCTGCATCTGCACCGGATCGCGGCCGACGACTGGCAGCCTGTGCCAGGCCGGCCCCTGACCGGCGTCCACTGGTGGGGCACGTTCGAGGGGTGGTTCGAGTCCAGTCTGCCGACCGACATGCCGGTGGCGTTTCATTTGGGCGTTTGGACGAATGTGCCCGATACCCAGCCGTACAACTTCGAGACGTTCCCCCATCCGGGTACCCTGATCTGGGAAACTTACTGCACCAACTGGACTTGGACGGTCGCCGGCAGCGAAACCCCGGAGGTTCCGACCGGCAAAGGACGGACTTGCTTCCTGTTCAGTCACACGCTGTCGCAGGATCGATGGTTCGAAGTGGGCCCGGCGGGCGAGGCGAAGGACGGGTCGGATTCGAGAGTCTACTGGTTGAGCATTTCCGCTCTGTACGATCCGACCAAGAGACCTGCTCATCTGTGGAATTGGAAGACCCGCTCGACCGTGTCCAACGCAGGCGGAACCTCGTTGCTGACGATCGTGCCGCTTTCGGAGGATTCGACGTGGCCGCCGGTGCTGGGATCCCAGTGGCAGAGCGGGACCACCATGCGGGATCGCTGGGTCAACCCGATCGACATGGCCTTCCAACTTACGACGTTCACGCCTCTGGAAACGGACGAACGCACATCGACTACGCCGAATGCCGATGGAGCAACCGACCACGGGGATCTGGCCATGCTGGCCGCGACGTGGTTGGATCTCGTGCGATAGTATCCGACAGAATAGCAAGCGGGGCCCAGGCTTGTCCGAGGCCCCGCTTTTCCCCCTCTTCTCCACTCCCAAACCCGTCATCCCTGCGCCCCGGTGAGTATTTTCCTGCGGATTCGTTACATTCACGGGTTGGTTCGGCACATTACTCCTGTCGAGCGACCACGGAAGAAGAATCCGGGACTGAATCGGTCGCGGAAATCGCCCGATAACATCGTGTTCGGTTCTTCAACAACGGCATAGCACACAGGAATCGCGGGAAGGCAGCGTCATGGGAGGCGGTGAACTGATTTTCACCTCGGGCCTGCACTTTTTGCTGGAGCAAGGGGCCCTCCAGGTCGATCCCACAGGGACGACGTGGAGACAGTCCATACGCCGGCCCCGGGGACGCCAGGTATCCGGCGTTTCCAGGGGCAACGGCGGTGTCGGCCGCCGTTCCTTGTCGATTCGTGGAACTGTGCCCAGCGTCACTTTTGGGAGGTTTTCGGTATGAGATGGATGAAGGAAGTGCTCAAGAGGCGTATGACGGCGGTGGTCTTGATGGCTTTGGTCGCAGGAGGCGGGACCGCCTTCGCCGCCCAGGGCTCGTTCACGCTGGAACTGAACAATCAGGGCAACTTCGTCCGTGGCGGCGGCACCGGGTTCAACCTCGGAAGTTGGTACTACTACGCCGGGCCGGACTGGTGGGCCCAGTGGTTCCTCAATGGTCCGGTCGATCCGACCCAGAAGATGGTCGTCGAAGTGGACCTGACGGTCTCCATGCTCGATCCGATGTCCGCCACGAGCAGCTTCTTCGAGGCCGCGGTCAACTGGACGAAACAACCCTGGACGGACCGGACATCGCCTCCCCTGCCCGACATCAAGGATCCCTCCCAGGACAGCACGAACATCGCATCCCGCGTGGTTGCCGAACGAACGGAGATCCGCGAGACCTATTCCTTCGGCGCCAGCACGGAGATCGCGGATTTCTGTCCGGCCTGGGTCTCGATCGATCTCCGCGGTCGCAACATCATCGTCGAGGGGCGCATCCGCTATGAATGCGTCGCCAAGACCGGCCAGGTTCTGCCGACCGGGAACCGCGATTTCGGCGACGCCCCGGAAGGGGTGATCGCGTATCCGGACGAGGGGGTCGTGGGCATGTTCCCGACCTGCATCAGCGTCGGGCCGTCCTCCTGGATTGAGCATAACAGCCAGGGCACGCTGTACTTCGGTCCCAAGGTGGACGTCGAGGCCGACGGCAACGGCGGCAAGTGCCCGACCTTCGCGCCCGACCAGTACAATCGCGACGAAACCTTCAACGACGGCGACGCCGGTCTGCTGAAACCCCGTGCGTACACCATCAAGGGCGCGCCGGGCTCGCAGACCGTCTCGGCCCTCGTCTTCTCCGGCCTGGAGTCCATCGGCAACGCCTGCCTGACCGCCACCTGGGGCTCGACGGTCGATATCGAGGTACACAACACCACTCGTAGCGTGGCTTACGTGAACGTCCTGTTCGACTGGAATCACGACGGCCTCTGGCGGGGTTCCTCCACGTGCAGCGGCGTGAGCGTGCCGGAGCACGTTCTGGTCAACTTCCCTGTGCCCGCGGGTTTCGAGGGACCGCTGTCGGACTTGGGGCCTTCGGGCTTCACGATCGGGCCGGTCTCGGGTTACGTCTGGGCCCGTTTCACCATCACCCATGAGATGGTGGGCAAGGACTGGAACGGCGACGGCGTCTTCTCCAACGGCGAAACCGAGGACTATCTGCTCCACGTCAAAGAAGCCCTCAAGTTCTGCACCTGGGAAACGGGCGACGCGCACGCGATGCACTGGGCCCAGTTGCCCGACACGCAGGCCACCGGCATCGACGTGGACCTGCGGTGGTCGAGCCTGGCGGAGGATTTCCGCGCCGCGCAGAACGGGCCTTTGACCGCGATCCACTTCTGGGGTTCGTTCAAGGACGACGTGCTGCCCACGCTCGGGCTTGACAGCCTGGTGTTCGAGATCAACATCTACTCGAACAAGCCCGCCACCAGTTCCACGCCTTGGAGCCGGCCGGACAAGCTGCTCTGGACCCGCCAGATCGCGAAGTACCGCTACGATGTCAGCGAGATCACCAACAACATCGAGGAAGGCTGGCTCGAACCGAGCACCCGCCTCTACGAGAACGAAAACCACAAACGCACCTTCCAGTACAACATCTGCCTCGACGGGCAGGACAATCTCTTCTCCATGACGCTCGGCACGACTTACTGGATCGAGATCAAGGAAATCCCCGCCGTGGACGCGAAGTACCAGTTCGGATGGAAAACGACCCGGCGCGCGCTCCAGACGGGCGGCAACGCCGTCTGGCGGAACTCCGAGTATGATTGGACTCCGCTGACCTATCCCCTGGGCCATGAGTCCGTCGGCAGGGCGATGGACTTGTCGCTGGTCATCGTCGGCACGACGCAGAAAGACATCGATTTCGGCGATGCTCCCGATCCGACCTATCCGACGAAGCTCGCCAGCGACGGCGCTCGGCACTACATCTCGCCCAACATCTACCTGGGGCGAACTGTTGATGGAGAATCGGACGGCCAGCCCAACGCGACCGCCACCGGCGACGACAATGCCGGCGCGGCCGACGAAGACGGCGTGGTCTTTCTCACCGACTTGATCCCCGGCGAATCCGCCACCGTGCGGGTGACCGCCTCCACGCAGGGGTATCTGAACGCCTGGATCGACTGGAACGCCGACGGCGACTGGGGCGACGCCGATGAACAGATCGCCACCGACAGACTGCTGTCCGCAGGCGTCAACACACTGACGATTTCCGTGCCCGCGCGGGCCGCGACGGGCAGAACCTTCGCACGCTTTCGCTTCAGCACAGCCCGCGGCCTGAGATACAACGGTCTGGCCCCAGACGGCGAAGTGGAAGACTACCAGGTTCAGATCGTCGAGGCGTTCGTGCCTCTGGCGCCGTTGGACCAGTCGAAATGGTCGCAGCTGCCGATCGAGCAGGACCCGACCGCCGGGACGCCTGTCTTCTGCGGATGGGACCAGCCTGCGTTTGTCTCGATCCCCTCGCTGTTCAGCACCGGCACCTGGTATCTTCCCGCGGACAACTTTCGCTGCATCGGCAGCATGCCGGTGACGAGCGTCTCCTGGTGGGGCTCCTATCAGAGATGGACGGGCGACAAAGCCCCGAGTGTGAAACCCGCCTCCTGGCGGATCGCCTTCTGGAGCGCCGCCAAGGCCGACAGCCGCTATGCCTTCAGCCGGCCGGACAAGCTGCTCTGGGTCGTCAGTGCGACGCCCGACCGCGTCCTGGAGGAAAGAGCGGGCGTCAGCCAATTCCCCACGCACTCTTCCGACACGGTGTTTCGGTACTCGCTGGAGCTCAAGTCCACCGAATACTTTCGTCAGGGCAACTATCTGGCGAACACGCAGGACCGCGTATTC
The DNA here is from genome assembly GCA_035476995.1 of Sedimentisphaerales bacterium. GTDB lineage: Bacteria > Planctomycetota > Phycisphaerae > Sedimentisphaerales > Anaerobacaceae > PLanc-01. The sequence goes on from DATIKY010000244.1 coordinate 47,981, forward strand.
TGGATCAGTATCACCGCTGTGTACAGCGGTTCTCCCGGCCCGCAGAATCCGTGGGGCTGGCTCACCCGGCCCAGACCCTGGACCGACGGCGCGGTTGCAGCGGAGTTTCGACGCGACGACATTCGGTCGGGCTTTGCACTGGATCCCGCGACCGCCCAGCCCATCGCCAACTCGCTGCTCTGCCAGCAACGGGACGCCTACGATCTGGCCTTCGAACTGGGGACCGCCACCAGCCATATCCAGTGGGAACAGGGGTTCACCGGTCTCCGCGACTGGCCGTACTATGAGGACGAGCAGGCGATGGGAGTCGCCGGTCCCGGCGTCGCTGCCAAGTGGGTCCAGCAGCCCGACGTCACCAGCGCGGGTGTCGATGTCGATTTTACGAAAGACCTGCCCCCGACCTGGCCCGCGACGATCTGCGCCGACGACTTCGAATGCACCCAGACCGGCCCGGTCACCGGCATCACGCTCTGGGCCTCCTGGTATCGCGACGTTCTTTCGAGCGGCAGCGCCGCCAACGCGACATTCACGCTGAGCATCCGCCAGGACATCCCGGCCGATCGCAGTCCGACCGGGTACAGCATGCCGGGCCAGGTCCTCTGGCGAAAGACTTTCCAGAGGGGCGAGTTCACCGTCGAGCCGGTGCAGACGTGCAACGAAGGCTACTACAGTCCCGCCAACGTCACGTTCGAGCCGGACAACCGCGCGATGCTCTACAAGTATACGTTCAAGGTCGATTCGAAAGACGCATTCGTGCAGACCGGCAGGACGAGGAGCCCGGTCGTCTACTGGTTGACCGCGCAATCGACTCTGATTCACTCGCCCGGCCGCGTCGCGACCCGTCTGGGCTGGAAGTGCTCCGCCAGTCACTGGAACGACGCGGCGGTCTGGGTCAGAGCCGAAGAGCCCTACAACGGCACCTGGAACAAGCTCACCTATCCCAAAGGCCACTCCCTCAGTGGAAGGGCCATGGATCTGGCGTTCGCCATCGAGACCGAGCAGGCCGGCGCCGGAACCACGTTCCGTCGCCTCGTCGCCGACGACTGGCGCTGCGGGTCCTCGCAGCCGATCACCGGCGTCGCCTGGTGGGGCTCCTACCTTGGCTATGGTTACCGGCCCGACGCCTGCCAGCAGATGGCGGCTCCCAGGTCGCCCGACCACTTCCTGCTGTCCTTCTGGTCGGATGTGCCCGATCCGGACCCGACCAATCCTAGAGATTTCGGCAAGCCCGGCCGCAGGGTCTGGGAGTACAAGGCCGAGAGCTTCGACGAGGTCCTTGTCGGTTTCGACCGGGATCCCTCGCCCGCCAGTTCGTCCGTGCCGGGCTTCGAACCGGTGTACCGCTATACGGTCCGCCTGCCCGAGGAGCGGTGGTACCGTCCCGACGGCCAGAATCGCGTCCTGTGGCTGAGCGTCACCGCGGTCTACCAGGACGCCGCGACCGCCATCTATCCGTGGGGCTGGACGAACCATGCATATGCCGCATGGGACCTGAGCCTTGTGCCGCTGGCCCACTGGAAGCTCGATGAGTCCTCCTGCACGGTCGCCGCCGACAGTTCCGGCAACGCCAACAACGGCGCCGTGCTCGGCAACCCCGTCTGGCGGCCCGCCGGCGGCTGGCTGGCCGGCGCGCTGGAGTTCGACGGTCGCGGCGACTACATCAGAGTCCAGAGGCCCAAGGGTTTCGATTTCGCGCCGGGTTCGTTCTCGGTCTCCACGTGGATCTACCCGAAGGAGACCCGCGGGCGATGGCATGCGATCATGGAGTATGACCGCAGCAACAGCAACGCCAACCGGTTCGGCCTGTGGCTCGACGAAGAAGGTCGGTTCCACTTCCGCGTCGGCCAGACCACCGCGCAGACCCGGAACGCAATGCCGTTGAACCAGTGGCGCCATCTGACTGCGGTGTATGACTCGACCACCAAGAATATGAAGCTCTATGTCGATGGCGTGCTCGAAACGATGGCCGGTTCGGTGAAAGGTTTCGCCGCGCCCAACCAGGCGACGCTGATTATCGGCGCTCGCGGCACGACCGACGACGAGTACTTCACCGGCCTGATCGACGACATTCGCGTCTTCAACATCGCCCTGACGGCCGAGGAGGCCCTCGTGCTCTCCGGCGCCGGCAGGAACGAAGGCGCCGTGGCTGCCGACATGATCGGCGCGACGACCGAGAACTGGAAGCAGCTTCTCGATCCGACCGGTCTGATCGAGGACATGTCCTTCATGCTCTACACGCAGCCGCTGACGACGCTGTCGGCCGCCGAGGCGGATGACGAAGTCACTGCCGATGAGGCTTCGGAGGAGACGCTCGTGAAGGTCGAGGAGAACGTAAAGACCGAAGAGAAGAAGTGACCTGTACGCGCCAATCGTCATGGGCCGTGGCCCGCGACATGGCGTCGCGTATGATCAGGGGGCGTGAACGAACACGAGGCGTTCACGCCCCCTGTGTTTTGGCTCTTTACGGAATCGTGGGGACGAATAGATGTGGATTCCGACGCTTCGCGTCGGGAGTTTGACGCTTTGGGGCCACCAGCATAGAGAGGCATTGCACGCCCCCTCGCAACGTCCGGCCCCCGCAAGCGAACGCCTCGTTCGCGTTTGAGCCGGAGGCTGCAATGCGATAGACTTGCCTTCCGCGACCGCCAACATCCTGTGCATAAAGAAGAAAGCGGGGCCCCGGTCGCAAGACCAGGGCCCCGCTCGGTTGTCTTCGCTACAGGCGACGAAGCGTTACGGCAGCGGGACGCCGTAGCCGATGTCGTCGATGTAGATCTTGCCGGGGCCGCCCTTGACCGGGCTGGCCTTGGTGCCGACGCCGACGACGATCGACTTGACCGCGTTGGTCTTGACGCCGGCCGCGGTCAGGTCGCTCAGCGGGATCTGCCACTGCTGCCAACCCGCGCGGGCGGTGGCGATCGTGTCGGGGCACTGGAGCGTCTTGCTCTTGCCTGCGCTGTCCTTGACCGTGAGGTACAGGCCTTCGACCGAGTTTCCGGCCGGCTGCGTCAAGCCGATCTCCGCGAGCGCCCAGTCGGCGGCCGAGACGTTGCCGGTGGTCTTGAGGTCGGAGAATTCGGCGCCGGTGGCCACTCCTGCGTTGTGGCTGCACACCGCCAGACCGATCAGGACCGGACCGGTCATCGGGATGGTCACGGCGGTCCCCAATTGCGTCCAGGTGACGCCGTCCGGAGAGAGGTAACCCGAGAAGCTGTCGCCGACTCGCTCGACCTTCACCCAGTAGGGCTTGGGCACAGGAGCCGTGGCAGGGGCATCGGTGTTCGCGGAATCGCCTGCGGTGGCCAGACGCCGCTGGAAGCTGGCGCCGTTGCCGCTGCTGGCGGTCATGGCCATGAAGGCGTGAGTCGAGCCGGGCTCGACGCTCTGGCGGATCATGACGCCGGCCTTGGCCCAGCCGTCGCTCTGATACAGGCTGTGGAGGCGGGCGATGATCGTACCGTTGCCGGTGAGGGTCTTGTAAGCGTAGCGGAACTGGTCCGAAACGCCCCAGATGTCCGCGCCTTGACCGTTCATGAGGATAGATCCGGAAGGCGTGGAGACGAACGCCGGCGATGCGCCCTGATACCACAGCGACACGGTGGATGCGCCGTTGGTGGTCCAGTTCTGCGGCGTGGTGAACGTCCGCTCCGTCTCGGAGATGAACGGCGAGGCCGAGTTGTCATACGTCAGGGGCATCGACTGGGCGCCGCTGCGGACGACGGTCTTCTCCGCAAACGGGGCCGTCATGTAGCCGACGGTCGAGCCGCCATAGACGGTGTTGGTGACGCCGTCGACCCAGGCTTCATAGATCCGGCTGCCCTCGTCGTCGGTATAGCTTTCCATATTGTCGATGGGGGCGTAATCCAGCGTGGTGAAGTCCCACACGTCGCCGGTATACGTGCCGGCGTCGGTGACCTCGTCGACTCTCCAGAAGTACTTCGTGGCGAAGTTCAGCGAAGAAGGAGTGAAGCCATGGAGGGCCACGGTGCCCGTCGGGGTTGTGCTGGCGGCGACGGAGTTGCCGTCGGTGCCGAGGAAGACCTTATGGGAGGTGGAACCGCGTCCGGGCCGCCAGTCGAGGTCCGTGCCGACTCCAATGCCGGTGGCGCCGGTGGCGGGGAAGGGCTCGCGGGCCAGAACGGGGGCCGCGTAGAACCGCACCTCGGCCAAGCTGCCCTGGCCGATCGTGCCCCAGTTCTTCGTGATCGTCAGCTTGACGAACTTGGCTTCCGTTCCGGCGAAATCGACCGTGGTGTTGGCGGTGTAGGTGGGCGTTCCGGTGCCCTGCGCGAATTCGGGGACGCCGGGCAGCTCGATCCAGTTCTCGCCGTCGACGGAGTATTCGATCTTGACGTTCTTGGCGCCGAAACCGACGAAGGCCTCGATGATCTGGTTGGAGTTCCAGACCAGCAGCTTGTCGAGCTTGTAGACCTTGTCGAACTCGTACTGAATCCAGGCGGGCAGGACCGCGGTCCACATCTCGGCGCCGTTGGTGGAATGCTGGTCGTTGGCGTTGAGCCCGACGCCGTTGATGGTCTTCTCCGGGCCCATCGTGGCCTGCGCGGCAGAGGAGGCCTTGGCCGTGATGGCGGTGATCGGGTAGGAGTAGGGCTCTGCGGTGAAGCTCCAGACCTCGCCCTTGAAGATCGTGTTGCTCGGAGGTGCGTTGACCTCGTCGACCCTCCAGTAGTAGGTCTGGCCGAAATCGAGCAGACCTTGGGGGTCGTACTCGGCACCGGTCTGGCCTTGGCTGACGAGCACGCCCATCGGGTTGGTCCGGCTGGCGCTATTCACGTCTACGGCGCTGGTTCCGAAGTACACGTCATGTGACGCGGCGAACTCACCGGCGGTCCAACTCAGGACCGCGTCCTGATGCACGTCGGTGGCTGCGTCTTTGGGGCTGGGATCGCCTGCGAGGGAGGCATCGGCCAAGCCTGACATGATCTTCGTGACTTCCGCAGGAGACAGCGCCTTCTGATAGAGCTGGAAGTCGTCCACCATGCCATTGAAGTAGCTGCTGCCCGTCCAGGAACCCAGGCAGACGCTTCCGGTTGTCGCGAGGAATCCTGTTGACGTGTTTTCGGCTACCTGGACGCCGTTGATGTAGATCCTTTTTCTCTGGGCCGCGAAGTCATACCAGAATGCGACGTGATACCAGTTGTTGCTCTGAAGGATATTCGCAGGGCTGTCGAGGTCGATGTTGTAGAATCCGAAACGCAAGCCGTTCACGGGCGCGTCGGTCGTGCTCGGTCCGCCGACCCGCATGTGCATGCTCAAGCCGGTTGCGCCGGACTGCACCTGGGAGAACACAATCTGAGAAGCGCCCAGCACGGGATTCATCCACATCGCGACGGTGAAGCTGCGGTTGTTCATGGCGACATAGCGGCCGCGGACGTCTCCCGCTCCGGCGAACCGCAGGGCGCCGCCGAGCTTGCCGGCCACCCAGGTCGGACCGGCGGAGATCGTGCCGTCGTTGCCATTGCCGCTCAGGTCCTTGGCGATATTCCCTGATTGCTCATCCAGGGGCCAGTAGACCATGAGAGTCGGATCCATTCCAGCCAATGCGGACAGGGCCGGCGCCAACAGTGCGACACAGAACCCCACAAGAACTGATTTTCTCAACATTGTGGTCCTCCTTCAAAACTTCACTACATCAATATCAATGAGACTACACTAAGCGTATCGGGAGAGCACACGCTGCTCTGCTTGATGCGAGGGAAGAAAGAGAGAATCTGTCGTCTGTTCGCTGTGCTGCGGCATATGTGGTTATTCTGACTCCTCCGGGTGCGAAGACGCGCCCATAAAAGGCCGATAATACCACGAACTGCATGATTTACGCATTTTACCGTATGGAGTGCTCCGCAATCAACCAAAATCCGAATGAAATCGCCAAGCCAAGGTATTATCGTCACTTAGGTTGCCAGTCTTGAGTGAGTCTAGGTAGGATGGGGCTGCAAAGAGACGCTCTCTTACAGATCTCGGACAGGACAGCGATCCGAAAAGAAGAGGACCTGTGTCCAGGCGACAAGGGTCCCGGAGGGTGCTGACAAGCGTGGCTGACGGTCACGATCCGCGGTCTTCATCACGGGGTGCGAGGCGACGAATGCTCCGATCCCACTGCGGTCTTCGATCAGACCGGACGCATAGGAATCCGCGAGGGCCCCACCCTCCGATCGGCTCCTTCAATATCGGACGCTGGAGTTTTGAGGGACAATCTGCCGAAGATAACTTGTCGAATCGAATGCCCGAATCGCTTGGGACTGGGGGTTCCTCCACGCGTCGTTCGGGTAAACCGTCCATAAGAAAGGGATTGAGGATGACAAACGGATTGAGAATCGCCCGCCTGGCGGCAGGAGTCGCGACTTGGCTGGCTATCATGGGTTCAAGCATGGCTCTGGGCGCCCAGGCCGGCGGAGACGCCGCAGGAGCCGCCCAGCCGACCGGCGGGGCGACGCCGGCGCCCACGTGGGACACGTTTCAGGCCATCGCGTCGCGGGTTTATCAGATGTTGGCCGAGTACGGCCTGAAGGTTCTGGGCGCGGTCCTGATCTTCCTGATCGGGCGGTACGTCGCCGGCGTGTTGTCGCGGCTCCTGTCCCGGGTCCTGGCCAAGGCGAAGGTGGATCCCACGCTCGTGCCGTTCATCGAGAATCTCGGCTACACGGTCATGCTGGTGTTTGTCGTGATCGCGGCATTGGGACAGGCGGGTGTCCAGACGACCTCATTGATCGCCGTGCTCGGCGCCGCCGGTCTGGCGATAGGACTGGCTCTGCAAGGCTCCTTGGCCAATTTCGCCTCCGGTGTGCTGTTGCTGGTCTTCAAGCCGTTCCGTGTGGGCGATTTCGTGGAGGTCGCAGGGGTCAAGGGGACGGTCTGTGCCATCCGGATCTTCAACACGGTCCTGAACTCGCCGGACAACATCCGGATCGTCGTCCCCAACGGCCAGGTCACCGGCGGCAGTATCTCGAACTACACGATCAACGGCACCCGGCGCGTCGATCTGACGGTCAGCGTCTCCTATGGGGACGACCTGCAGAAGGCCCGGCGGGTGATCGAAGGCGTCCTGGCGGCCGATTCGAGGATCCTGGCCGACCCCGCCCCGGTCGTGGCGGTCCACGAGATGGCCTCCAGCAGCATCAATTTCGTCGTTCGCCCGTGGGTGAAGGCGAGCGACTACTGGAAGGTGTACTGGGACCTCACCGAACAACTGAAGGTCGCGATCGACAAGAACGGCCTGACGATCCCGTTCCCGCAGCAGGACGTCCACATCAAGACCAACGTCGCGGCGGCGGCTCTCAAGAGCGCGTGACGCTTCTTTCAACTCCGGCCTTCCTGCACCATCGCCTATTCGATTCCTCCGAGCACGGCGACGGTGCAGGGCCGGAGGTTCTCGATGCGGGTCTTGAGATCGCAGATTCTGGCATCGATCTGCTCGCATCGTCTGGCTGCCCGCTCGATACGCCTGAGTTCCGGATCAAACACCTTTGAGCCGGTCATCATCCGCTGAGGCAGTGTTAGGAAATAACTGAATGAAGTGATGCTTCTGTTCCAACCGAATCATGCTTTGTCTGCCGGGTGGAAACCACAGCCAGGCAGGCTGAATCGTTCAGTTATTGTCCGACACTGCCTGAGTCTCCGCAATCCTCCTGCTCACTTCTCGCAAGTCGCTTTGTTTGGCCGCGAGGCGCTGGGCCACCGTCCCTTCCTCGCCCCCGCCGGGCCATGGGTTCCGATCGAAAGGTCCGGATGCGACCACGCGGCAACGATTCGCGCACTGTTCCAGGACCCGGACTGCTTGGTGAAGTTCGGCAAACTGCGGATTCTCGCGACGGCCCTTTGCCATATCTGCGAGCATTTCCTTCATGCCGGTCGTTGCTGTATGCAGGTCCCTGCCGATCGACTGAACGGCCAGTCGTCCCTCCTCGTTGCGTTCTCTCGAAAGCCGGCCCTGACGCTCCTGCAAACGATCCAACTCCTGTTCGAGTTGTTCGCGGTAGGGCAGCAGGAACTCCAATCGTTCCGCCAGCGTCTCCTGCGACGCTTCCCCCGGCAGCGAGACTACGATATCGACGGTGACCTTGGCCAGGAGATCCTGGATCTTGATATGCGTCTCGCGGCTCTGGGAGACGATGAGCCTCCCGTCGGCGGAAGGAACCACGGTTCCATGGCTCGACCCGAGGCCGGCACCCCGCCAGCTCTGCGGCTCGGTGGTCTCGCGAATCAGGGCGGCCAGTTCGGGCACGCGGTCTGCGGTCCGCAGCAGCGGAGGCAGATTGTACACCCGTGTCTCCAATTTAGGTCGCGGCAGGCCCGCTCGAGTGGCGATCGTGATCGCGCCGCCGTCGATCACGTAGTCGACACGGTATTCGTCGCCGGCTGCCAGAAGGTCGGTGATGGCGTCGAGCAGGCTCCGTAATGCGGCAGCAAGCTGGACGCTCGCGGGGCCGTCGATCTGGGCTGGGCTGCTCGGCTCGACGTTCGCGTTGTCGAGGAGGTCTCTCCAGAGGACGACGAGGTTTAGCGGCGGGTCCACGGCGTGTCTGAGAATATCGAAGGCCTCCGCCACCGGCGTCTGCTTCGTTACTCTGGAGAAATCGATGTCCTGACGCAACCGCTCATGGCAGGCTTGGTCGCGGGGATCCCGCAAGATCGGCTCGGTGGAAGCAAACGGGCCTCGTCGAATCGCATCCTGCAATTCTGTGCGGAACGTCTTACGCTGACTCTCGGCCTCCTCCAGTTGTCTCTTGAGCTTGTCCCTGTGTGCAGTGACCGCTTTCCGCAGTTCCGCGCAGAGGTTCTCAATCAGCGCCTCGCCGAACTCCTTGGCGACCGGTCCGACGTCGTTGTCGAGATGGACGTGGAGATCGAAGAGGGCTGTTTGTGTTCCCGCCGGGAGGGGGGCGACGCTCGGCGGGGATGCGATATCGTTCTCCAGGGACTCCTGCGCGTCGGAACCGCCCAACCGGCGAATGCTGAAGTAAGCGTCCGATGTGCCATGTCCCCTGGGCCATACCGTTTTGGCGGCTGCGCCCGCGACGGCGTCGGATCGGAGCAGCGATTCCAGCAGTTCATGGCTCAGGGGCAGTACCTCAGCGTCGGCCGTCACCTTCATGATGCACCTCATCTGCCAGGTGTTCGAGGGTGTCTTCGCCGCCTGCTGCGATGCCGACGCCTGCATTCCCAGCATAACCGTTGTCAGAGACACAATCATGACGACTGCTTGCTTCGACGTTTTCATTCTCGCTCTCCTGGCAGTCCGGTTCTGATGGACCGTGACCCGCGTTATTTCGCGACGTCCCTCATTGTCCCTTGGAATCTGCTTGGCCCTCTGTGTCAGAATAGATGAGACAATTCCTTGCCGAGAATTAGAGTAGAGGGCAAGGAGATTGGGATTATGCTGGATGGTATGGATACGAAGCAGAACAGGAGGTTGTTGGCCACGGAGAGAGGGGAGCCGCAGCGCA
>DATIKY010000245.1:0-5610 GCA_035476995.1 Sedimentisphaerales bacterium
TGAAGAACTACGGTCGCCTCCGTACCCTGGTAGATCGTTGGATTGAACTGTCAACCCAACTGTGTCAGACGAGAATGGAACGGGAAACGGGTTGACTATCCCGCCACGAAGACAGGCCAGAACATGGCACTGTCCAGTATCCAGATGAAGCACGTTTATGCCTCCGCGATGGCGGTCGATGCAAACGCTACAGGCCCTTGTGTCCTTGTACGTGGGAATCCCCCGCGGCATATCGTCGTATGCGGGCGGTGGATCATCGCTTTCCACCAATCCGGTCAGGCGAAATGTGCTGTCAAACAATATCGGCACTTCAGATGGTCTTTCCACGGACTCCCCTCCCCTGCAGGGCATGTTCTCACGCATGAGGTTCACAGTGTAGCTTGAAGTGAATACTCGACCCCTGAACCGATAGGCCCATGCTCTTGCCTTGTTGCCATCCCACGCTTCCAAGTTCAGGTAGTCAGGTCCCAAGGAAGGAACCGGTCTGCCGATTCTTCTGGCAGAGGGACACAAATACACGCCGTTGACATCTGTGCGCAGAGAATTGCTATTCATCTTGTCATAGTTGGCGTACGCCCTCAAAAAGGGTTGAAACCGATCTAAATAGCTGATTGACTCGTCGTCGCCGGTGAAGGCGATGCCCCATTGACGTTGATTCGACTGACAGCCGATTATCTCCGCGCGTTTCTTCACGCCGGTCATGCAGGGTAAGGAGATGGCCATCAGTCCTCCGATGACGGAAACTGTCACCAGAAGCTCCGGTAGTGTGTATCCGCTTTGTTCCCGCGTACCGCCTTGATGTCTTCTACCCGAAACGGATTCTGACAATGCGGAGTTCATAGGACACCGTGTTTTCTGCCCGTACGGAGTCGGGGGCTGTGCTCGCCGGGCCCAGGAAGCGGGTGACTGGGCTCAACGGCGGCGGGAACTGCTTTCTGTCCCCGTATCCGCAATGGAAGCCCGTTGCGCGCAGGGTCCGGAAGAATTGCCGCAAAGAACTATGGTCTTTCACGTTTCACCGCTATAATGGATGGGTCGTGTGGGAGATGTTCCCGCGGGGTCGGGGAACCGTGTCTGACTGCGAGGGGCGTATGGGACGGCCGGATTGGACAGGCATGGGAGGTGTGCAGGAGAAGTTCCTGACCACCCACTGGTCCATGCTCGAGGAACTTAAGGGTGCCGAAGGGGCCACCCGCCGCGCGCTCATGGAGTTGCTACTGGAGCGGTATTGGAAGCCGGTTTACTGCTACTTGCGACGCAGAGGCCACGCCAACGAGCCGGCGAAGGACCTGACGCAGGGTTTCTTTCACGAGGTCGTGCTCAACCGCGGCCTCTTCGAGCGGGCCAATCCCAGCCGGGGCAGCTTTCGCTCGCTGCTGCTGCACGCCTTGCGCCAGTACCTCGCCGATCAGCAACGGAGGGAATCCGCCGGCAAGCGGATCCCGCCGGAACGTCTGGTGCATCTGGAGGCCCTGGATTCCGTGGAATTGCCGCAGTTCGTGGCCCAGCTCGAACCGGACGAGAGTTTCAACTACACGTGGAAGGCCGACCTGTTGGAACGCGTCTTGGCCCAAGTCCGGACCGATTATATGAACCAGGGGATGAAGACCCACTGGCTGATCTTCCGGGACCGCCTGCTGGGCCCGCTCCTGCAGGATCACGAGGTGCCTTCGATGCGCGAGCTGTGCACGCGCTACGGCCTCGACAAACAGGCTGCGGTCTCCCACATGCTCACCACGGTCAAGCGGCACTTCCAGACCGTCCTGCGCAGCCACGTCCGCCGGACGGTCCTCGACGGCCAGTCCGTGGAAGGAGAATTGCAGGATATTCTGAGATTCCTCCGCACTTGACGGCGCGCGAAGTCATCTGCGTACGGATACAGGAAGGACAAGAAAGACGCTACATCACTGACCCTTGTGGGCGTCCGAATATGAAAGATGGCGATTCTATCTTCGGTGTCCGGCCTGAGAAGCTGGACCGGCTGTTGCGCCTGGGCCTTCACGAGACCAAGGACTCGGAACCAAGTCCGCCGCCGGTTCTGACGGGGGCGGTGGAGCAGCCGGGCAGCCGGATTGGGCGCTATCGGCTGCTGGAGATGATCGGCGAGGGCGGTATGGGGATCGTGTACCTTGCCCAGCAGGAGCACCCAGTGCAGCGGCGGGTAGCCCTGAAATTCATCAAGCCGGGCATGGACTCGCAGCGTGTGGTGGCCCGCTTCCAGGCCGAGCAGCAGACCTTGGCTTTGATGGACCACCCGCATATCGCCCATGTCTATGATGCCGGGGTCGCGCCCAGCAGCCGGCCGTATTTTGTGATGGAGTATGTTCAGGGCTCGCCGATCACCCGATATTGCGACCAGCAGAAGCTGACTATTGAGGAGAGACTGCTTCTGTTTCTGCGCGTCTGCGAGGCTGTCCAGCATGCTCACCAGAAGGGGATCATCCACCGGGACATCAAACCCTCGAACATCATGATTCCCATCGAGGGCGAGGCCGTGCCCAAGGTCATCGACTTTGGGGTCGCCAAGGCGCTCGGCCAGCCCTTGACCGAGCGAACGCTCGTGACGGAGCAGGGCCAGTTTGTCGGTACGCCCGAGTACATCAGCCCGGAGCAGGCGGAACTGACAGCCCAGGACATCGATACGCACTCGGACATCTATTCGCTCGGCGTGGTGCTCTATGAACTATTGACAGGCGTACTCCCGTTTGACCCCAAGACGCTTCGGGAAGGCGGGCTCGACCACACCCGCAGGATGATCTGCCAGGAGGAGCCCAAAACACCCAGCACGCGTCTCGCAGCCTTGGGTGAAGAAGCGAAGAGCATCGCCGAAGGCCGCCGCACGGACGTTGTCTCGCTGGCCAGACGCCTGCACAAGGAGTTGGAGTGGATTCCACTGAAGGCGATGCGTAAGGACCGCACCCGCCGCTATCGGTCGGCCTCTGAACTGGCGGACGATATCCGAAACTACCTGAAAGGCAGTCCTTTGATCGCCGGGCCGGAGACGGCCTCGTATCGAGTCAAGAAGTTCGTGTGGAGACACGCTGGGGTGGTGGCCACAGTTCTGATCCTGGGCGCGGTGATCATGCTGGGCTTCGTCGTCAGTACTGCGATGTATTTCCGAGCGGAGCACGCGCGTCAGAGAGAGACGGACGCGCACGCCGAGGCGCAGCGGCTGCAGGCGAACGAATCCCAACTGCGCCGACAGGCCGAAGCCAGAGAACTAGCGATGCGACAACTCGCCTACGCCTCCGACATGAGTCTCGCGCAACAGGCGCTGGCGATGGATGACTTGGGCCGCGCCCGGCGACTCCTGGACGGCCACCGACCCGCTCCCGGCCAAATTGACCTGCGGGGCTGGGAGTGGCGTTACCTGTGGCAGGAGTCCCGTAGCGACGCCACCGACGAGCTTTGCCGCTACTCGAACGAGGTCTTCTCGGTGGCCTATTCGCCCGACGGCAAAATGATCGCGGTGGCCGGGCGGATCGAGGAATTCGTCGAGATCTGGGACATACCTGGCCGGCGGCGAATTATCACGCTGCAACCGACGGAAGGCCACCTTGTGGCATTCTCCCCGCGTGGTGATCTGCTGGCGACCGACGCCTCGGAGCAGATCCGAGTCTGGCGGACCAGCACATGGGAGATCGTCGCCCAACTGGCCCTTCCCCCGGGCGTTCAAGACGTCAAGTTCTCGCCTGATGGAACCCGGCTCGCCACTCTGAGCGGCGCAGGGAGACTCACCGTGTGGGAGGTGGACCGATGGACCGTCGTTCTTCAAAACCGCAGCGTGAGCGTAGGGCATCCGTACATAGGCTGGCTGGACTTTTCCCCGGACGGCAAGGACTTGGTCACCGGGGACGCCGATGGCAGCCTTCGAGTGATCGACCTTGCCAGCGGAAACACGGACGTCAACATCCCACAGGCCAGTTCGGAAGGCATCACGGTCGTAGCTTGGTCACCAGACGGTTCCACTATTGCCAACGGCAGCGGTTACTCGTCTGGTCCGATCCGGCTCTGGGATGCCGGTTCCGGCGCGCCCCGTGGCACGCTGGAGGGACATACCCGCTTTCTATGTGATTTGATCTTCTCGGCGGATAGTCGGCGGCTGTACTCGACCGGCGCCGACCAGACCATTCGGATTTGGGATGTGGAGCAACGGCGGTGTCTGGCCATTCTTCGGGGCAGCACAGATGAAGTCCATGGACTGGCGCTTTCGCCCGACGGGGCCACGTTGGCGAGCGCGGGGAAGGATGGGCTCGTCGCCTTCTGGACTGCTTCCCCTCGTCTGGAACAAGAGCAGCCCCGGGTGATCGCGTTGGGTGGGTATATGAGTGAGTATGCCTTCGCGCCGAACAGCCGGGTCTTGGCGGCGCCGCGCGCTGGGACCGTCAGCCTGTTCGACTTGGCCACGTCTCAAGAAATCGAACAGGTTTCTGCGCTGGGCGTCAACGTTTCGAAGGTCATCTATTCGCCGGACGGAACTCTGCTGGTAAGCAGAAATGGGGATGGGAAGATCCACGTGTGGTCTTGTGCCGAGCGGCGTCTGGTGCGGGAACTGGATCACCCCGATGGCCCTATGTGGCTGGGCGGCTTCCGGGAGAATGGCCGATGGCTGCTCTCCGCCACTCTCCAGGGAAAGCTCATTTGGTGGGACACCCGCACGTGGCAAGCAGTCCGCAGCCTAATGGTGGGACCTCTCTACTGGGTGGGTGGTTTCGCTTGGCTGGGACTGTCGGCGGACAGCCGCGCCTTACTTGTCGGTAGCGGAACGGGTGCTATGCGTTGGCTGAACGGCGAGACGGGAGAAGTCATGGCTTCAACGACCAATACCCACCGGCATATGGTGTCGGGAATCACCTTCTCCCAGGATGACACGCGGGCCGCCAGTGTTGCGTACAACGGCACGGTAGCGATCTGGGATGTCTCGTCGTTCCAACAGATCGACGCGTTCAAAGGCCACGTGCAGGCAGCTCACGCGGTGGCGTTCTCTCCCGATGGCCGCCGCCTGGCCACTGGTGGCGGCGACGGGCAGGAGGCGGTCAAGCTCTGGTATCCGCTGGTTCACCGCGAGCTTGTCACACTGCCAGGACAGGGTTCCGGTTTCGGTGGTGTAGCCTTTTCTCGCGACGGTAGATGGCTGGCCGCCCGTAACATGAAGGACGAGCTCCAGCTCTGGCACGCTCCATCGTGGGAGGAGATCGAGGCCGCGGAGGAGAACTCGAAGAGCAGCCGATCACAGCAACCTGGAGGAGAATGAAAGACGACAATTCCATCTTTGGTAAGCGCCCGGAGAGGCTGGATCGACAGTTGCGTCTGGGCCTGCACTCCGGGCAAATACAAAGAAGCAGAATGGTTGTTCAAGAAGATGCTATACTTGGATCGCACCGATACTTCTCTCGGGTGCAGGTTTGAGTTTACCCTAACGTTGCATAAACATGGACGGGTCAGACGTTGGCTGGGATTTGATTGAGGATCGGAAGTTGTCAAGTTGAATGAGACAGTTCCTTTTCACAATTAAGCTCTAATCAATCCGTTGTTTTTGGGGCCTCCTTGGGCGGATTGATCCAGACGGCCTGAGGGGGCAACGCCGCCTCGGGCGGTTTGTGTAGGAAG
>DATIKY010000246.1:0-26564 GCA_035476995.1 Sedimentisphaerales bacterium
TCCCTTCCGCAATTTCTCGTGGTCCAGCACGGATCCCATGACCTCGAGAAATTCATCGTCGAAAACGCAGACGTCTCCAGGATGCTAGAATTGCGGTTGGTCGGATAACCGCCGCAGGGCCAACCTGGCACTGTCCAGTACTAACATCTCCCTCGAATGCGTACCGGGCGATCAGGCTCGCGTTGTCGGGTTCGGCGGGCGTGGTGTACTCGGGGGCCTCCGCAGACATGCGAATATCGTCGAAGTACAATCTGCCCTTGGCCCCGGCGCCTTCGACGCCGATCGTCAGCGAGCGGACGTTGTTCACGCTTGCGACTTGGGTGAGGTCGATGTTCCAGGCCTGCCAGCCGGTTCGGGCCAGGTCCGCGTCGTCGCCGTTGTAGGACACCTTGGCGTTGTTGATCTTGACGTACAGCTTGCCACTGTTGCCGGCGGTTCCCGCGAAGTGGATCGACAGCGTCTTGACGCCGTGGGCGGTCCAGTCCTGGGCGTCGTCGAACGTCCGCTTGGCCTCGGAGAATGCGAACGACGCGTTGTCGTACGTCAGGGGCATCGATTGCGATCCGCCGCGGACGATCGTCCTTTCCGCGAACGGGGCCTCGTTGTACCCGACCTGCGAGCCGCTGGACTTGTCGGTCAGGCCGTCGATCCAGGCGTGCCAGATCGTGGTCTCGGCGTCGACGTCGTCGTTGTACCGGTCGAACTCCTCGACGATCGCGAATTCCTCGGTCGTGAAGCTCCAGATGTCACCAGGATAGTCGCCCGCCGGGCCGCCGGCGTGGCCATCGTTGCTTTCATCGACCTTCCAGAAGTACTTCGTCCCGAGCGACAAGTTCGCGGGAGTGTAGCTGTGATCGGTCACGGTCGCCGCTTCGCCGCGTCCAGTATCCTGGGCGTCCAGTCCGATGGAAACGGTGTGGGAGGTCGCCTCCCGACCCGGCCGCCAAGACAGGCTGGTCTCGACGCTGACGTTCGTGGCTCCGTCCGGGGGCTGGGGTCCAAACGCCTGCAAGGGAACATGGAAGAACCGAACCTCACTGAGGCTGGTCTGCTGCGTCACGCCGCCCCAGTTGCTGTTGATGGTCAGTTTGACGTACCTGGCCATGACGCCGCCGAGATCGACGATCGTATTGGCTGCGTAGTTCGCCACGCCCGGCGCGCGAGCGAATTCGGGCACGCCCTCCAGAGCCGTCCACGTCGCGCCGTCCGTCGAATGCTCGATCACGACGTCCTTGGCGCCGAAGCCGACGAATGTCTCGATGACCTGGTTGGCGTTCCAGACCCACAACTTGTCGAGCTTGTAGACCTTGTCGAATTCGTACTGAATCCAGTGCGGCTTGGCGGTGTCGCTCATCCACATGTGACCCATGTCGACGGAGTGTTCGTCCGCGGCGTTCAGGCCGGAGCGGTTGATGGTGTTCTCGGAACCATAGCCCGGCTTGGCGCTGGAAGCGGCGGCCATGGTCGGGGCGATCGGATAAGAGAACGGTTCGACGGTGAAACTCCAGACCTTTCCCTTGAAGACCGTGAAGTCGGGGGCCCCGTTGGCCTCGTCGACCCGCCAGAAATACGTCTGCCCATAGTCCAACGCGCCTTCAGGGCGATATGAGGCGTCCGTCTGGTCCTTGCCTGCGAGCACGCCCCGCGGATCGGTTTCGCTCGCTGCGTTGACGTCCGCGAAGCTCGTCCCGAAGTACACGTCGTGCGTCGCGATGAACTCGCCCGGCCTCCACGACAAGATCGTGTCGCGGGGCACGTCGGTCGCGGCGTCGGCCGGCTGCGGTTCGGTGGCGAACCGCATCGTCGTGTCCATCAATGGCGGCTGCTCGCCCACGTGCACGCGGTCCAACCACACCTTCGACGGAATCGTATCGTTCTTCATCGCCCACCACTGGCCCTTGAGCATGAGATAGATCGTCGCCTGCCAGGCTGGGTGCGCCGACATGGAGTCGTCATTGTGCGTGTACTGGAACAAAAAGGTCTGCGGCTCGGCGGTCAAAGCCACCCGCTCCATCACGATGTCGATCCACGTGGGCACTTCGGGTTTGTACAACTGGATCAGGATGACCATTTCCCGTTCTTTGTCGGCCTTGGCGGTCAGGCCGACCGGGTAGGTCTTGCCCTTTTCGAACTTCAGACCGCCCTGGGCGATCCCGATGCTCGTCACGGACGCGTCGGTCACGTCCATCAGCGCCGCGTTGGGTCCCGAGAGGCGAGCCCCCGACACCACGGATACCGTATAGCCTGTGGCGCCGTACCGGCCCCAGGAGGTCAGGCCGTCGTCGAATTCGCCATTGAGGATCTGGTTCTCCTGACCCCAAAGGACCGACGAGAACCCTGCCAACAACACAAGAGAAACCAGACGGATGAATCCTCGGTTCATGGAATGCCTCCTTCCAAAAAGGGAATCCCGATAGCGACGGAAAGGATCGGTGGTCACATACCAGGGATCCGGATCCTCGATGGGATGTCGGGCTCTCAGAATGCCTCAAGTACAGCGTACTTCGCTGCTCATTCCTCCTTCTGCCTTCCACCACGAATGGGATTGCGACGCGTGCGAAGCGTCGGTTCCCATGCCGGCCATCCTACTTCTTGGGACGGTCGTTCGTCAAGTAAAACCCGCCTGGCCCATCGAACGGTGTGCGTCAGAAGATCTCTTGAGTTTTTTCCTGACTGCGGATACCATGTTGAGAATACCCTATGATGTCCCAATGCAAGAGAAATCATGGCTGACGTTACACGGATCTTGAATGCGATTGAACGGGGAGATCCCGAAGCCGTCAATACGTTGCTTCCGGCTGTGTACGAAGAGCTCCGCCAGATGGCCGACCGCAAGCTCTCCAGCGAAAGCCCCGGCCATACGCTTCAGGCGACTGCGCTGGTTCACGAGGCATACCTCCGTCTCGTTGGTTCGGCCGGCGACGATTGGCCGAGCCGGACCTACTTCTTCGGCGCGGCGGCTGAAGCGATGCGCCGCATCCTGGTCGAACACGCTCGAAAGAAGGGAAGCAAGAAACGCGGTGGAGACCGCAATCGCGTCGATTTCGCGAGCGCGGACGTAATGGCCGAGGAGTCTCCGGACGACCTGATCGCCATGGACGAAGCCCTCGCCAAGCTCTCCCAGGCCGATCCGCTCAAGGCGGAATTGGTGAAACTGCGTTTTTTTGCCGGCCTGAGCTTCGAGCAGGCCGCCGAACTCCTGGATATTTCCCCTGCCACCGCGAGACGGCACTGGAACTACGCGCGGGCCTGGCTGTACGGCCGCGTCTGCTCCACGGATTGATTCCGCACTTTTTTTCGTTTTTCCTGTAAAATCTTGATCGAACTCGCGGCCAATCTGCGCAGGTCCTGTAGAAAGGGCAAATTGCAGGATCTTGGCTGCTGTAGGAGCAGCAAGGGTCTTCCGTTATGGCAGCAGAACGAAGAAATCCAGAAGAACTGTTCCACCGGGCTTTGGAGTTGAAGGACCCTGAGCAGCGGTCCTCCTATTTGGAGCAAGCCTGCGCCGGAGATGCCGAACTGCGGGTACAAGTCGATGCCTTGCTCAGGTGGGATCGTGAAGCCGGGGGGTTCATGGACTTGCCGGATAGAGACCCCGACGCCACCCGAGAGGCACCCCCCGTCCCGGACATGACAGGCACCGAGATCGGTCGCTACAAGCTGCTGGAGAAGATCGGGGAAGGCGGGATGGCGACCGTCTACATGGCCGAGCAGAGGCACCCGATCTGCCGGCGGGTTGCCTTGAAGATCATCAAGCTGGGGATGGACACCAAGCAGGTCATCGCCCGCTTCGAGGCAGAACGTCAGGCCCTGGCCATGATGGACCACCCCAATATCGCCACAGTCCTGGACGCGGGGACCACTGAGACGGGACGGCCCTATTTCGTGATGGAGCTGGTCCGGGGGCTTTCGATCACTAAGTTCTGTGATACCAACAACTTAACGACGCAAGAGCGTCTGGAGTTGTTCGTGTCGGTGTGCCATGCCGTCCAGCATGCCCACCAGCGTGGGATCATCCATCGGGATATCAAGCCCTCCAATGTTCTGGTCACCCTGCACGATGGCAAGCCGGTCCCCAAGGTGATCGACTTCGGGATTGCCAAGGCCCTGAACCAGCGACTGACTGAGAAGACGATCTTCACTCGGTATTCCCAGATGATCGGCACACCGGAGTATATGAGCCCGGAGCAGGCCGAGATGAGCGGGCTGGATGTCGATACGAGGACCGACGTCTTCTCGCTGGGCGTGCTCCTCTACGAACTGCTCGCCGGCACGACGCCGTTCGATTCGGAGTACCTGCTGAGCAAAGGCTATGGCGAGATGCAGCGGATCATTCGGGAGGAGGAGCCGATACGCCCGTCGACCAAGGTCACCACGTTGGGCGAAACGCTCAGTGTGGTCGCCAAGCATCGCAGGGTGGCGCCGGAAGCCTTGGGAAAGCTGATGCGAGGCGATCTGGACTGGATCGTGATGAAGACGCTGGAGAAGGACAGGACGCGCCGTTACGAGACAGTGCATTCCCTGGCCGAGGATATCGAACGACACCTGCGGAACGTGCCGATCACGGCGTCATCGCCCGGCACGATCTATCGTCTGCAGAAATTCCTGCGGAGGAATCGCACGAAGGTCGTTACGTGGTCGGCGGTCGCCGTGATTGTCGTCGGGCTGCTGCTTGTCCCGGGCGCGTATCTGCGCGTCAGGACCGAGCGAATCCGCAGCAACCACCTCCGAACAATCACCCTGGTTGAGGATCTGGTCACCAGCGGCGACTATGAACGCGCGCTGGTCGAGGTCAAGCCGGTTCTTTCCAGCCGGTTCGTCGGCCCGGAAGCCGGGCTTCTGAATGCACGCATCCTACTGGAACTGCAAAGTCCCGACGCCGGCGTCGAACAGTTGTACAAGCTGTTGAACGAACGGTCCGAAATCGCCGCGAACGCCCATTTCCTTCTGTCGCGGATCTATCTGGAGTCCGCCGCCCGCGATCCTCACATGAAGGACAAGGCAGAGGTTCACTTGCAGCATGGGGAACAACTGCTGCCGAGAACGGCCCAGGCCTACTTGCTGCGTGCCGTCGTGTCACAGACGGTCGAGGGGACTCTCCGATGGCTGGAAGAAGCCCTGCACCTGGACCCGGCGAACTACGACGCCCGCCGGGCCCGCGCGCTGACTTGTTTGGCGATCGGCGAATACCGCGACATGGAAACAGAGGCCTCCATCATGATCGGGAGCCAGCCGAAGAACCCCACGGGTTATTCGCTTCGCGCCGTCGCCCGGCGTGAACTGGCGCTGGCCCAAAACGACAGTGATCTACTGAGCAAGGCTTTGGCGGACCATAACCGCGCGATCGATCTGACGTCGCCGCACGACAGCCGCCTGGCGGATCTCCGCAATCAGCGTCACCGGACTCTCGTGCGGATGGGCAGGTACGACGACGCTCTGGCCGATATGCAGGCCTGTGTTCAGATGCAGCCTCGCAACTCGTCCTACCATTTCAATCTGTTTTGTGTGCTGCTTGCGCTGGGTCAGTACGAGAAGGCGCAGACAGAGTACGAGAGCATTCTCAAGTCCGGCCTGATGAACCCGATGCACTTCGATTCTCTGGCCGCCAAGTACGTTTCCGACAGTCTATGGTCGAGAGGGGCGTGGCATCCCCAGGACAGACCGCCTGTGGGAAAGGTCTTCGAGAGTATGCACGCCGCGGCCGGGCAATACCATCAGCTTGCCGAGCGGGCCCGGCGCGTCGTGCCGGAAGGATTTCACCCGAGCTTCTCCCCCGACGGCACGCAGTTGGCTTACAGCCGAGGCGTGCTCGGTGCCAGCGGGATCGAGATCCTCGATCTCGGCACGGGCAAGACCCGGCTGTTGACCGTGCCCGGCAAAGACCCCGCCTGGTCGCCCGACGGACAGCACATCCTCTACGTTCGCGACCGACAGTTCTTGTCCATGCAGGACTTGACATCGCCGGGGCAGGAGAAGCCTCACGCGTGGAGACAGGAAGAGATCTGGATCATTCGAGCCGACGGCGCCGAGCGTCCGCGGTTTCTGGCCAAAGGAGGCTGGCCGAACTGGTCCGGCGATTCCAAGAGGCTCTACTACCACAGCCGTCTGGACAAGATGGTGTACTCCCTGTCGACGGATCCCAATCACGCGAATCCGAAGAAAGTGTTCGCATGCGAAACGCAGTTCCCCGTGGTGTCGCCCGATGAGAAACTCATCGCATTCATCGAGAAGAAGACCGGTGCCCTCAAGGTCGTGAGCCTGACCGATGGGTCGGAGGCGGCGTCCTGGTCGGGGCTGGGTGGAGACGGGCTGTCGTTCCTCTCCTGGTCGGCCGATGGCAAGCGGCTGGCGATCGGACGCTATTGGCAAGGAGGGCTCTGGGTCTATGACATGGATACCAGACAGGCGACCAGGGTCGTCGAGGGCTCTTTTGCCTGGTGCGCCTGGTCGGTTCCCGAGATGAGCCGCATGGTCATCGAGCGTGTGTTTGGCTCATGGCATCACGAGATTTGGATCGCCGACCTGGTCGAAGACGGCGTTCCGATGGTTGCCCGGAAGAACTTGGACGCACAGGAATAGCTACAGCCTTTTGCTGAAGGAGTACGAAATGAAAGCGAGAGTTGTGTTGGCAGCGGTGGTTGCGATGGTGACGGCCGGCAGCAGTCTGGCGGATTGGCCGCAGTATCTTGGGCCCAACCGAAACAGTACCTCGGACCAGAAAGGTCTGCTGCGCTCCTGGTCGGAGAAGGGGCCGGAGGTGCTATGGACTGTTGGTGTTGGCAGAGGCTTCGGCGGACCTGTCATCAACGACGGCAAGGTCTATCTGCTCGACCGGGATGACAAGGTGGGCGAGAGCCTGCGGTGCTTCGATCTGGCCAACGGCAAGGAACTCTGGAACTTCGCTTACGACGCTCCCGGATCAGTCATGTTTCCCGGCTCCCGCAGCGTGCCGACCGTTGACGGCAACCATGTCTATTCGTGCGGCCACAACGGGGACCTGTATTGCATCGATATCCACACGCACAAGCCCATCTGGAACAAGAACGTGTGGACGGATTTCGGGGGGAAACCCGTCAGCGGCTCCTCGGGGGGATTCGGATCGCGCGAACCCGGTAGTTTTCCCATCTGGGCCATCACGCAATGCCCCCTGGTCTACGGCGATTTGGTTATCGTCGCCTCGCAGGCTCCCGAGGCCGGCGTCGTTGCCTACGACAAACGCACAGGTGACGTGAAATGGAAGACGCCCAATCTCGGCAACGAATCCTATGCCAGTCCTTCCGTCGTGAAAATAGACGGAAAAGACCATGTTGCGATGGTCATTTCATCGACGAATCCCGTTGGGAATCGAGGATTGCCTCAGACGCTGGGGAATGTGGTGGGAATAGAACCCCTGACGGGGAAGGTCCTTTGGGAGTACAAGCAGTGGAGATGTCATATCTCGGTACCAAGTGCCGTTGATGCCGGCGACAACAAGGTGCTTGTCGTAGGCGGATACGAACTCGGCGCCACGATGGTCAAGGTCGAGAAGAAGGCAGATGGCAGCTACGGCGCAACCGAACTGTTCACCACCGAAGAATTCGGCGATCAGACCAAACCGCCCATCCTGCACAACGGTCATTTCTACGCTCAGTACGGCACCAACAACCGGCGGGACGGCCTGGTGTGCATGACCATGGACGGCAAGATCCTGTGGAAGACAAGTCGCTCACCGAGCTTCAACAAGGGCAGCATGATCCTGGCCGATGGCCTGATCCTGGCCACTGACGGAGCCAACTCATTATATCTCATTGAGCCCGATCCAGCCGGCTTCAAGCCCCTTGCCTCAGTCGAGCTTCTTTCGGAGGCCGGCACAGACAGCGAAGGGATTGCGGCGCGAGTCGGGGGTTCCAATCAGAACTGGGCGCCCATCGCTCTCGCCGACGGCAAGCTCCTGATCCGAGATCAGCGCCAGTTGAAGTGTGTCAAAGTCGCGGAATGAAAGACGATTCATGATGACCGTTTCTCTGAAGGTCCGGGTCGGAAGATGGACTATTGCCTGGGGCATAGGACTGGCGTTGATGTCACTGGCCCTTCGTGCCGGCGCTGCAATCGCGGCCGATCAACTCACCGATCCGAACGTCTCAAGAACCCCAACTTCTCCGCAGGACATTCTGAAGAACTGGACCGGTTTCCGGGGCCCGGGCGGCAACGGACACGCCGCTCGCGCGAATCCGCCATTGAACTGGAGTGCAGAAGAGGGTAAGAACATCCTCTGGAAGGCCGAGGTGCCCAAGCATGGCATGAGTTCCCCCGTAGTCTGGGAGAATCGGCTCTTCCTGACCGGTGCGGACGATGCAACCCGGCAGATCTATTGCTTTGACACGGACACAGGCAAGCTGCTCTGGCAGCATGATGTGCATGGCATTCCCGGATCTCCTCCCGACGGCAGGCTGCCCAAGGTGCTGGACGAAACCGGATTCGCAGCGCCCACCGCGACAACGAACGGTCAATACGTCGCGGCCGTCTTTGGCACGGGTGAACTCGTGTGTGTGAATAGGAAGGGGGAGCGAATCTGGGCCCGGCATCTGGGGATTCCGAAGAACCACTACGGTCATGCTTCCTCTCTGATAGGTCATGGAAATTTGCTGTTCGTTCAGTACGATCAGGCGGAGGGTTCACGACTGTTGGCATTTGATCTGGCGTCGGGCAATCCTGCCTGGCAAGTCACACGCGGCGCCGTTTCGTGGTCGTCTCCCATCCTCGTTGACAACAAAGGGAGGATCGAGCTGATCCTGACCAACAGCAAGGCCGTCGATAGTTACGATCCGAGCAGCGGCAGACTCCTCTGGCATGTGGAGTGTCTTGCCGGGGAAGCCGCTCCGTCAGCGGCCTATGCGGATGGCGTCGTGTTCGTCGCCAATGACGGCGCCGTCGCCTCCGCGATTGATGTCGGCATCCACGGTTCGGAACCGAAAATTCTCTGGCAATGGGACGAGGCCCTCCCCGATGCGGCCAGCCCTCTGGCCAACGACGATTGCTTGATTGTGCCGACAGGCTTTGGAGTCGTCAGTTGTCTCGATGGAAAGACGGGAAAGCTGCTGTGGGAGCAGGAGTTTGACAACGGCTTCTACGGCTCTCCCATCCTGGTGAACGATCGCGTCTATATCGTCGACCTGTCCGGGGCCATGCAGATCTTCCGGATGGGCGACAGGTTCGAACGGCTTGGGACTTCCACCATAGGGGAAGACGCCTACGCGACGCCGGCCTTTGTTGGCGACAGGATCTACATCCGAGGTGTGACTCACCTATTTTGTATTGAGGAGCAGAAAAATGAAGGTTAGCGTAGTTGTGACAGCAGGGGTCTTGATGGTAGTCGCCGGCGGCAGTTTGGCCGCGGATTGGCCGCAATGGCGCGGAGCGAACCGCGACGGCAAGTCCGCGGAAACGGGCCTGCTCAAGCAATGGGGGGAAAGCGGTCCGCCGCTGGCTTGGAGAATCGACAAACTCGGCGGCGGCGACGCCGGTCCGGCCATTGCCGCCGGGCGGATCTTCCTCATGAGCAATCGCGGCGAGAAGGAGGTGGTCTTGGCCTTGTCCGAGAAAGACGGCAGTGAAATCTGGGTGACGCCCCTGGGTCCGGCATTCGCCCAGCGGGCCTCGCAGTCGAAGGAGGGGCCAGGGTGCACGCCGACGGTCGATGGCGAACGCCTCTATGTCGAGGGGTTGGCGGGCAATGTCGCCTGCCTGCAAGTCTCGGACGGCAAGATCCTCTGGCAGCGCAGTCTGACGGAGGATTTCGCCGGGCGCGTGCCCATGTGGAGCTACCGCGAATCGCCGCTCATCGACGGCGACAAGGTTATCATCACCCCCGGCGGCACAGATGCGATCCTGGTGGCCCTGAACAAGCTGACCGGCGAGACGATCTGGAAGGCCTCGCTGCCCGACAGCCCGGCCGGCGATTCCGCAACCCCCGACAACTCCGGCGGCGGTCGAGGGGGGGCTCGCGGTCCCGGCGGTCGAGGCGGTCCCGGCGGTGGTGCTGGAGCAGCCTATGCCTCGCCGATCGCCATTGATTTCGAAGGGCAGCGACAGTACGTCCAACTGACTGCAAGAACGCTCATTGGAGTCGCTGCATCCGACGGCAAGTTCCTCTGGCGGTACGACAGGCCCGCCAATCGCATGGGGATCAACTGTGCGACGCCGCTGTACCACGAGGGAATGGTGTTCGCCTCCTCCGCCTACGGCGCGGGCTGCGGTTTGGTCAAACTGAGCAAGAACGCGGATGGATCGGTCAAGGCCGAAGAAGTCTATGCCACTACCGAGATGCAGAACCACCATGGCGGCATGGTCCTTCTCGACGGTTGTCTCTACGGCGCCAGCGGTGGCAATGAGGGCGGCGCCCTGGTCTGTCTGGACTTCAAGACAGGCAAGATCCTCTGGGACCAGCGAGCCACCGCGGGTCGTCGCGCGAAAGGCTCGTTGACGCTGGCCGACGGAATGCTTTACTACCGGATGGAGGACGGCGTCGTGTGCCTGATCGAGCCGAACCCGCAGCAGTACACCGAGCGAGGCCGCTTTCAACAGCCCGACCGCACGCGCGTGCCGGCCTGGGCGCATCCGGTCGTCGCCAACGGAAGACTGTACATCCGAGATCAGGACCTCCTGTTCTGCTACGACGTGAAGGCGAGGTAGTACCGGATCGGTCAATAACCGTGGCTATGTCAGACGGGAATCTGCCTCCTATACATTGCTGCCGGCGCGGCCGCTTTTCCGATTGGCATGATCGGAAGACGTCGCGTCGGCGCAATTTTTGAGCGTGTGAGTGGCAGGGGTCTGCTGTATCGGCTCGCGAAAGCGGCGTGGGCTGAAACGCAACGATATCGTGCCCGGCTGGAATCTGCCTCCACAGGTGTCGCCGGCGCGGTCGGATCTCGATCTGTGTGGTCGGAAACGCCGCGTCGGCACACTTCTTGACTTCCTCGCGGGAAGAATGTCGGTCTGTTTTGCGGGGGCGAGTTGCTGTCGTTCTATTCCTCGCCGGCCGGTAATACTTCCCAGGCCAGAATGCTTCGGGCCGGGACCTCTATCCGAGCTTGGTCGATTGCCTTGATCTCCAATGGCGTTCGGGTCCCGTCGGGGTGGATCGTGGTTGCCGTGATCGACCTGCCGGAGAGGCCGTAGTCTTTTGGGTTCAGGGACAGGCGCGACGCAAGCGGACTGTCCGAGACGTTGGCGAACAGCAGGATGGTCTTGTTGTCCTGCGGAATCTGCCATGCGCCTGTCAGGACGGCGCTGGTGGTGACGAGCCATTCGCCGCTCCATTGCCAGTCCGCGGTCACCGTCGGGACGGGCTCTGCGAATCGCGGCGGACGGGCCATCCGGCCTCGATAGAAATACTCGCGGAGTTGGTGACGAAGCCGGATGCAGTCGCGCAGGAAGGGGGCGCTGTTGGCCCGATCGAGGATCTCCGGGCCGAACCAGCCGATCTGCTCGCCGTAGACGAGCTGCTGTCCGGCCTTCATCCGGTTGGCGAGGTCCTGCGTCGGTCCGCCGCGATAGGCCCGGCCGAACATCTGGATGGAGCCGCCATAAACCGCGGAGAACGCCGGGACCATGTCCTGATTCTGCCAATGCCAGGTGAGGTAACCGTCGAGCCATTTGATGTACGGCTCGGCGTTGCATTCGGTCGTCAGCATCCGATCGGCGGGCTTGGCCTCGCGGATTGCGTCGAGCATCCTCCAGTAGCCATCCGTCCACCAGGGACCGCCGCCGAGCTCGTGGCCGTGAGAAGCGTCGAAACACAGTCGCGGCGCCGCGGCGGCGATCTGGTCGATGTAGACGCCGCTGACGCCGTACTCGTTGAAGAGGCGAAGCACGATGTCGCCGACCCGATTCCGCCAGAGCGGCGTGGCGGGGCACATTACCGCGAGCGTGACCTCCTTGCCGTCGGTTTCCTTGCTGCCGTAGCTTTCGGTGCAGGGCTTGCCGTCCTCGTCTTTTGTCGCGGCGGGCATGGCGGCCTTGGTGAACTCCCAATCCTCGTCGCCTTTGTCCCGCGTGTCCCAGAGCCGACCATTGATGTAGGGCATGGGGTAAACGCCCGCAGCCTTCAGTTCCATGACGCCCTCGTTGAATCCGTCCTTCACCGGGAAGTAGTGGGGATAGTCGTTGTCGAAGGGAATCTGGTGCCAGTTGTACCAGTGGAAGCCGGAGGGCAGGCCGATCGCCTGTGCGAAGGCCTTGACCTTGGGCACGCAGTCGGAGGCGGGTCCACCGGTCATGACCCAGGCGGGCAGCTCCCGCATCCACTGGGGCGTATCCTCCCGGCCGTTGGGCCCGAGCGCGGGCCACCACTTCGCCTCCTTGACGACCCATTCCCGATAGATCATCGCGGCGTCGAACCAGTCTCCTCGCAGCAGTTGCCATCGCGCCACGCCCGGCAGCTCGAAGCCGGCGCCGGGCTTGCCCATGTTCGGGACGGGATGGTCGAAGGTCAAAGCGACCGCCTGCTTGTCGGGCAGGCCCTGCGCGAAGAGGTCCTTCGTACAGCCCCAGGGGTCGTGCATGCCCACGTAGAGGCCGGTCCCACGGATCGCGTTGTAAGCGGCCATGTACTGCATGGCGGTCCAGCCGCCGGGATAGGCGCCGCCGCGTTTGTCCGCCCTGGCCCACAGGCCGGACAACTCGACCCCTGACGTGACTTGTGCGAACACTCTGGCGGTTTCGCCGAGATCCCGCACAGCCACTTGTGGGAACACGACCCGCCACAGGGCCCATTGCGGGTTTTCATTCGTGATCTTGAGGTTCCAGATCAGAGCTCCTGCGCTGGCGTGGACGTCGAGCGTCAGCTCGACGCCGATCCCCGCGAACCGATCATCGGTTGGATTGCGGAACGTCAGCGTGTGCCTGTTCCTGGTCTCGCTATAGGCCGCCTGGGCGTGTTTCCAGCCGGAGTCGGCGGTCAGAGTCAGTTGCTCCTTGCTCTGCGCGTCCCGCAGAACCATGGAGAACAGCGGCAAAGGCACGGCGGCCGACAATTCCTGGCCGGTCCCTGTGTCGAGCAGGCCGGCGACTCGCATGCCTCCTTTGACGTTCTGGAGGGTGATTCGCAGGTCGCCCGCGGGAATCCCGATCCGGCCGGGCACGGACACGTCCGGCCGGGAAGCCTTCGGTGGAACGGCAAAGACGCCGCTCGCGACGAACAGCAGCCAAGCAGCGCAAACGGGCAACATCGCCGGCAGATGAGTGTTCCACCGTCTTTGCATACGGAATCCTCCGAGTTGCGGTTTGCTTTTCTTGTGTGTGGTCTAGAAAAGACGATGCGTCGTGGCATCAATACATTGTGCCCTTGGGACCCCGAACGTAGATCTTCACGGTGTACGTCGCCGTCTTGAGCGGGGCGTCGCACCACCAGTGGATCTTCATGTACGGTGAATCCGTGCCGATCCGACTTTCCACCAGGCGGGCGTTCTCCTGTGTGAAATCGATCGATTCCACCACCCAGCCGTTTCGCAGCTTGCGATTGAGGAAGTACACATCGTCGCCGCTGTGGCCGAGGAGCCAACCGGCATAGTGATAGCCGTTCAAGAAGAACCCGGCGGCGGCGCTCGGCACCAGGGAGAACGAGTCCGGGTTGGACTTCTTCGTGAACACGTAGTCATTGTTCGCAACGATGTCGCCCAACAGCATGAGCGTGGTCGTGCAAGCCGGCGTGAGCTTCATGGGTTTCGGATCGCTCTTGCCACCGGCGGTCTTCACGTACACGGTGCAGTTCTGCGGGTTCACGAATCCCGTGATCGCCGGCGTCCGGGCCGTGATGTGGGTGTCGGTCCAGGAGAGAGACTCCATCCTGTGTTCTTTGCCCGACGCGTCGACCAGGTACACGGCGCCGCTCGCCGACCCGCCGGCGCCTCCGGCGGAGGCGGCGCTGACACCGCTTGCCTGCCCGGACAACTGGGCGGCGTCGCGTCCGAAGCTCACGCCCCGGATGAGGATCGGGTTCTCCGCCTCGGCGGCCTCCGGCACCGACTGGATCAGCGGGACGGAGGGATTGAAAAGCATCGGCGCGTTCTGGCTGCAGACCCAACCCGTCGGCGTCTTGTGGACGATGTAGGCCGAGCCGTTGAGGATCTCTCGGGACGTGTACGCCTGCACGCGCGCGGTCATGCGGGTGGCGCTCTGGACGGTTGTGGTCTCGCAGGCCACGTCTCCGATGCCCGGGATGACGAAATGGACGATGTCGCCCGCGGCGAAGTTATTGCCCTGCAGTTCGACGGAATCGCCCGAGACGACCGCCACCGGCTGAATGAGGACGATCGAAGGGGTCACGATCGGCGTGAAGTGGAACGGCAGCGCGTTGGTGGTCACGACGGGGTTTCGATCGGTCGCCTTGACAACGACCTGTCCCGCGAAGGGGCTGGTCAGGCCGGCCTTTTCCGGGACCTGCACCCTCATCGTCACCGTCCCGTCGGCGGCTTTCGTGAAAGCGAGGATGTTCGCCTGGACCACCGTGTTGGGCGCGATCGTGAAGTGGACCTCGGTCGCATCCGAGGTCAGTCCCACGCCCGTCAGGGTCACCTGCTCGCCGCACAGTCCTCTCTCCGGACTCACCGAGCGGAGTATTGGCGAGACCGTGCTTGTGGTGGACTGGGCGGCCTGGGAAGTCCCGCCCAGTTTCGCCTGCGGACCGGCTGTCAGAGACCGCGGCGCAATCTTCGGGCCCTTGCCCGGCGAGGCCATGTTCTTGAGCAGCTTCTGTTGGGCTGCGATTTCGGAACTGGCCTGGCTGATCAGGGACTTCGCCTGAGCGGCCTTCTGCGCTTCGGCAGCCTTGTTCTTGGCCTCCTCGGCGGATTTGGCCGCCTGCAGCATGGCCGCCGATTGCTGTTGCGTCAGCGCCGGCGTCCGAGTGAAAGCTTGGGCCATAAGCGGTTTGGCATGCTCCTGCAGGAGAAGCATATCGACAGCCGGCGAATCGACGGACACGTTGCCGGCCGCTTTGGCTGCCGCACCGGTGGCCTTCAGCTCAAGGGCCAGAACGATGAGAGGACATGCCGACGGCTGCCCGGCGGTCGCTGCGTCGATGGTGAAACTGAAGGAGGGGACGCTCTTGGCGGCGGGCGGGACCAGGACCTTGTCGTTGGAGCCGGCCACCGAGATCGTCAGCGGGTTGCCGGACCAGGTGACGGTGATCTTGACCGACCCGGCCCCCGGGTTGGGAATGGCAAAGGTCGCCCGATCTCCGGCCGCTAAGGAAAACGCCTGCGGCCAGGTTGGAGCCTGAAGCGGAGACTGCGCCGCCGACGCCATCGAGGAGGCCAGTAGAACACACGAGAACAACACTGCCCTTGTACACCTAATCTTCATCCCAGAGTCTCCCTGTCTTCGAGTAACGGATCGTTCAATCGGTCGTCCTCGCAGCCGCGCCCTCCGCACCGCATGTCACGCGGGACGCTATTCAGACAATCATATGCTCCAACCGGTCCGCAAGCAAGAGGCCACTGCAAACTCAGGAGGTCTTTGTGGGAGGGAGAACGATGCCTCCCGAGAAAGAGCCGGGCAAGAGCCACGCTCTTTCTCACTGCGGCCGATCGAGTCGGTACTGATAATCGGGCCAAAGCGGGCAGTTCAGATCGATCCATTCCGTTATCGCGCGAAGCTCGTCGGGTTCCAGGCGCACGTCGCGATGGGCTTGCGATCCCAGCACCGTGAAGAGGGAACTTTGGAGCGTGCCGAAAGTGAGCGGTTCGGCCTTGAAGTGCCGCGAGCCCCAGGCCCAGTCAAAGTAGTGGACCCAGCCGCCCGAGATCAGCGAACGGTAGGAGGCGGGGATGCGCTGGGCGTCCCTCGCGCCGCGAAGGTCGGGGACGAATTCGGGACGTCCGTCGTGGCAGGACACGCAGCGGTTGTTCAGAACGGGCTGGACGACGCCCTGGTAATCGAAGGGCCTCGCGCCCCAGGGGGACGGGGTGAGCGGTTGGGCGGGGGAGGCCATCGCGGTCCCCGGTCGGCGCGACCGCGGCACCGCCCGTCGGTCGTCGTGACATCCGATGCAGCCTCGTTGCTCGCCGGGCTGCAATTGAACGACGCTGCGCATCCGCTGGACTTCATTGTAGTGCGCGTCGAGCGCCTGGAAATAGAGCACCTTGCCTGCGGGCGCCAGGAATCGCGTCGACCCATCGGGGCTCACCTCGGCGGCGCCGAGCGAGGCCTTGACGACGAAGCTGGGCCAGCCGAGCTTTTCGGTGACGGTCACGGCGTCGCCTGCGGGGGCCGCGCTTCCCGTGCGGAACGAGTGCCGCTCGAGTGCGTTTCGCGTTCGGGTGACATAGCTTCGCGGCGGGCCCTGCACCAGATGGACGGGGCTGGCGTAAAAGTCCTCGAAGGCCTCGTAATCGGCACGGTACTCGCCGCACGGGAGCATGTCGAGCGACGAGGGCACTTCTTCGACGACGCGGAGGTACCGGATCCGTCCGCGTTCGACACTCGAACCCAAACCTTCATAGACATCCTGTACGACGAATTCGCCCAAGCCGCGGGCCGCGAGGTCGGGATCGATCGCGCTGGCCAGGACCGGCGGCTTGACGCGGGGCCGAAGCGGGCTGGGCTTCTTGCTGCTGATCCGCGGATCGAGATACAGCAGTTCGCGGTTGCCGTAGCGGTCGATGAGATACAGGCTCCAGTGGTCGCCGTCGCCGGGATTGTGGCTGACGAGGAAATGATCGCGGGACACGGGCGCAGGGTCGCGGAAGGTCCGCGAATAGGACCGGTCCATCTGATACTGCGGAGGCGTGTCCGGCGTGATGTTCGTGATCGCGGCGGTGTCATACGGCTGGCGACTCAGATCGATCAGCGCGATCGGACCCTGGTGGTCGCCGTGCGAGATGAGCGTGGCGACCACCTCGCCGGTCCCGGGGACCTCGTGTCCGTGGCCGTAGCCGTAGGGGGTGTTGTTGCCGAAGACCAGTTCGGGCCCCGTCCCGTCGGGACGAATCGCCCAGAGCGTGTGGCCGAAGTCGGCCCCTTTGTCCTGATACTCCGACCGCGTCCAGAGAACCCGTCCGTCGCTCATCATCGAGGGGTTCCACTCGCTGAGGTTCGCGTGCGAGAGCCGGCGGATGCCCGAGCCGTCGGACTCCATGCGGTGCAGCACATAGGCCTGAGGCCGCCAGCAGAGGAACCGCACGTGACATCGCGTCGACATGAAGCCCAGTCCGCCGTCGGGCAGGACGACGGGATCGAAGTCGTGGAAGGGGCCCTCGGTCAGGCGTCGGAGGCCGGTTCCGTCGACAGCCACCGACCACAGGTGCCAGTACGGCTTCCACCCTTCGACTTCGGGCTTCTCGGGCCGGTAGGCGAAGTACACGGTGCGTCCGTCGAAATCGCAGACCGGATGACGCGCGATGCCTTCACTGGCGTCGAACAATTGTCGCACGCGGCCGCGTGCGGGGTCCAGTCGGCCCTCGCTGCGCGGGATTTCGAGCACGCAGACGCCGCCGCCGGGGGCGAAGAGCGAGTCGAAGTGATCGCTGTAGTTGTGCGAGGGCTTGAGCGGATGGTGTTTGGCGAAGAGCACGCGATCGAGAGAAGCGAGCAGGGGATCGCGGAAGAACAGGTCGCGTTTGGCCCGCCGGGCTTCGAGATAGAGCGCGTCGGCATTCGAATTGTCGGCCGCCCGATGGCGGAGATCCTGCAATGCGTCGCGTTCTCGCGTGGTGTCCACTCCTCGCTCGTTCAGGCGCTCGATCAAGTCTCCCAACTGCGTCAGCGTGCGGGTCAGTGCGTCCATGCGGGCCAGGCGGCCCCAGTAAGGCTCGCCGCCGGGGTTGGAGGGGCGGTCGTGAACGAGGAGAGAGATATAGTCTTTGGCGTCCATGGCCGCCCAAGTCTCGCGTTCCCGCAGAAATGCGTACTCGACCACGCCGGACCAGGACTTCTCGGACAGAGCGGCCGCGGGGAATTGGAGCCCCGCCTGGGCAAACGGGGAGGCTTCGTAGACTCGCCTCGCGACCGAGGTCCAGGCCTGCCCGTCCGACGAAACCAGCACCTCGACCTCGGCGGGATGGCGGTCGCGATACGCGCCCGTGCGGTCGCGGGAGAAGACTACGCGGGAGATTCTCCCCGACTCCGGCAACTCGATCTGGGCCCACTCGACGCCGTCGGTTCGCGGAATCCAACTGCGAGGATTACCGTACTGCCCATCGTTAAGGTGCTCGACCTTGTGAAGCGGATGGTCCAGGACCGAGGACGCGGTGGCCTTGGCGCCGCCTTGTGCCAACGCCAGATTGCGACCGCCAGCGGGACCGTAGACCTCCAATTCATCCACGCACGCCTGACCGCCGAATGTGCGGCGGATCTGGAATCGAACGAAGCGAGCGGAGCATTCTTCGAACTCAACGACTGCGGCCCCGACAGGGCAGGCCACTTGCGCCAGACGCGACAGTTCAATGCGGGTCTCTTCTTCGACGGTCAAGCCGTCGTTCCGCCCGGTCTCGACAGCGGCCGGGCAGTTCACAACCGGACCCAGCAGGGCCACGAAGAAAGCCAATCCGACGAGCCGCATCGAAGATCTCCCACAAACGTCCACTTCGATCCGCCCGGCGCGCCATCCGGGCTCTCGACGCCATTGTATACCAAGGCCCCGTCTCCTGTCAGCAGTCCACTCGCGGCGAACCCCACGATTTGATTCGCGGGATCACCTTCTGCCTGGGCGAGCTGGCGTTGATGTCCGGCGGTTTGCAGGAGGCGAAACGACTGGGCCACGCCGCGGGACGTCGGCGGGTTGAGTCAGCCACGGAGGCATCTCGCTGATGTGAACGTCCTCGAGATGAGGGAGCCTTGCGCCCAGGTCGACCACCGTTTCCCTGTGGATGGGGGCGTTCGTCCTCACATCGAGCGATCTGAGGCTCGCAGGACCCGCCAGAGCCTTCATCGCAGCCTCGGGCACGTCCCCCCCAAAGATCGACAGATTTCTGAGCTTCGGCAAGCCGCTCAGGGAGTCCAGATCCCCGCCCGAACAGTTCGAGAGGTTGCACAGCGAAAGACGAGTCAGTTCAGGAAGATTCTCCAAATGACGCAGAGACCCCCCTTCCAGCGGCGAAGGCGGCTGAATCATCAGCACTTTCAGAGCGGAAAGGCGCCCGAGGAAGGCACAGTCCTCGTCGTCCATGGGCACGCCGCTCAGATTCATGTTCTTCATGCTCCTGAGCCCGGACAGATCCAGCGTCATCTCCTCGGCCGGCACATCCTGGCCGCTCATTCTCCGGCAGGTCACCTGCAAGTGGCGCAGCTTCGACAGGCCGTTCAGATGGTTCAGACCGGTGCGAGTGACGTCAGTCATCAGCGTCAGGTCCTCCAACTGCCTCAGCTTGCCGATGGACGCCAGGCCGCGGTCGCTCACGGCCGGGCAGAGGATCGACAGTTCCCTCAGGCCGCTTAAAGACTCCAGAGCAACGAGGTCGTCGTCGGACAAGGGGATATCGCTGCGGTTGATGCGAAGCGTTTCCAGGGACTTGAGGCCGGTCAGACAGGACAGGCCCGATGGCCCTTGATAACCGGTCCAGGCGCCGCGAAGACCGATGTCCAGGCACTTGAGGTTCCGCAGGCCCGACAATATCTTAACGCCCTCCGACGAGAGGTAGAAAACCCCTTGGATGGACTCTAGACTGGGGATGCCCGCCAACTGTCGAGCGACTTCGTCGCCATACTGCACGCCCGACTGACCGCCCCACGTGTACACGCCGAAGTCCACCGTCTTGAGATGCTTGAGGTTCTTCAGATGGGCTATGCCCGCCGGGGTGAACTTCGGACTGCTCATGACGATGTACAGTTCTTCCAGGCTCTCCATCCTGGCGATGGAGGCCAGGCTGGCGTCGGTGAGGGCATCGCCCACGTACCAAAGAGCAAGCCCCTTGAGATGCCCCAGGCCTTCCAGGCACTGCATGTGCCGGTCGGAGAGGACGCTTACAATGCACAGCCGTTCCAGCCGGGGCAACTTGGCCAACTCAGCCAGCCCGGGACCCCAGAACTGGCCGTGGACGAGATTCAGCCATCGCAAGTTGGACGCCTGAGCCACCTCCTTCAGGCCTGCATCCGTCACGCCCACGCAAAGTTCCAGATGCTCCAGGGCAGGCAGATCCTTCATGACCGCCAGGCCTCGAGTTCCGAGAGAGAACTGCGTGAGTTCCAGGGCTTTGAGCGAACGCAGGGGCCGCAGGCATTCCAGACCGGCGTCGGTGATGCCGGTGCCCGAGAGACTCAGGATCTGAAGACCCGTCAGACGGCTGAGCGGTTTGAAGATCCCCGGGTCTGCCCCTGTCCTTTGGTACATCGGAGAGCCGACCGAGAGGCGGAACAGGTCGTTCGGATCGAGTTGGAGCAGTCCGGATAGATCTTCCGGCAGTTCACGGACTCGGTCGGCGAGGTCAAACTGATACGCCTGCGGGTTCTCCCTCTGTAGCCTTGCCGCCTCGCGAGGACTCAAGTCCAGACGAACACCCAGCCAGACATGCCGATCCCGAGGCACGTGGACCTCGCCTCGCGCCGGACCGAGGTGCTCCCATTCGCCGAACAGCCTCACGCCCTTCGGGTCCCAGCCCGGGCCGGAGTCGGGTTCAAGCGACAGACTGCCGATCCACCGGTCGGGCGGAAAAGACAGGATCTTCGTCGCTCCCGTCTGCCTCTGGGGCGACGACAGGGCGATTTCCTCGGCCCGCAAACCCGCCGCGGTCCCCAGGAGAACCAGCAGGATCGCCCCTGCTTCAATTCGCCGACTCTTCCTGACGTCCCGAGCCATCTTCACCTCCATCATGCAATTGCATGAGTTTCCAGAGCCCTTCCACCCGCACCAGGCGGCTCGTCAGAACCATCGTGTCGCCCGGGAACCGGCGTTTGCCCTGCACCGAGAACTCCGTGTGTATGGCGGCCTCCAACACCACCGTCGCACAGTCATCCTCTTCGATCACTTCGACAAGCCCGACGGGCCCGCCCAAAAAGCGGGGATACAAGCCATCGGAGACATAATCCGTCTCTTCGAGCACGCAGGCGGCCAACTCATTCGTTGCTCCTGCGTCGATAAGCGACAGAATCGTCTGTATTGCCGCGGCGGGCGTGCCGAGGTTCGGGCCACCGCGGTCCCGGGAGGGTGGCATGTGGAAGAAGACCGGGGGCGGAGCAGGATGGTTGCACCCGAAGAGGCTGCCCAGAGGCAGGGGCTCGGCCGACGACGAATCGTCAACGCCGGGCGGGTCGGATAGCGGGGTTTCCTGACGTTCGGGGGCCGCCTCCTGGCGATGACGCAGGAAGGCAATCGTGCACACAACGCCCACCGCCCCGCCTGCAGCCAGGACGAGGAGAACGAGTTTCGCATTATACGACTCCGACATACTCTTGCCTTTCAGTCGCACGACCGGCCTCGTTCAAGAAGACGCAGCGACCCGCCTGGTGTTACAGGGTTCTCGTCCGACGAAGGGCGAATTCGTGATCAGGGCTTGGCGGACCTCCCGAGTTCGATCCGTGTGGCCGATCGTTGATTGCCGCTTCTGGCGATTTCGCAGGAGTCGCAGGTCAAATCGGCCGCCGGCCCTGTTGCCCGGCGGGATTCGGGCTCTTTGGATTTGCCTGTCCACCCGGTCTCTGCCATCCCGCCGAGAAGTTCTACGAGGACTATCGAGGCGCGGCGCGGTTCGGCAACCTCTTTTCGCTCAACGTCGGTCCCGATTACGCGGGCCGGCTCCGCGAAATCGACGTGCAGACGCTGCGAAAGGTCGGCGAGATGATTTGCAGATAATCCCTCGGACACAGCCCCCGGTCTGCCGAGAGCGATCACGGGGTCGGATTGCTCGATTGCATCCGAATGGCCGTGCTGCGCCTCGCGGGCTGCTGCACACGTCGAATCACGGTTTGGGGAGGCGCTTTCTTTCGGTTTCGGTCGGCGGGTACCTCTTGAAGACGGACCACATGCCTCCGTTGCCCCAGTCCCATTCGTCCTGGCTCCAGACCTTGTCCTTCTTCCTGTACTCGACGTGGCCGTCATAGAAGGCGATGTTCACGCCCTCGCTGTGGCGGTAGAGGATCGGGCCGTCGCAGCCGACGTTCTTGTAGGGCATGATCGTGTCCTGGCCGAGGACGTCCCAGCCGATCGTGTAATTGGCTCCCTTCCAGTGGAGCCACCAGTCGTTGCCCTCGCTGAAGAACAGCTCCGACCCCGGCGACGCGACGCTCGTGTTCCTGTGCCCGACGAACGGCATGGTCATCCAGTTGGTGCCGGGGAGATACCAGTCGGTGATGTTGCCGCCGTAGCTGAGCCAGGATGTGTACTGCGTGTCCTGACGCTCCTGGACGGAGACCAGATCGGTCGGGCAGCGGTATTCCTTGGGCGCATGCCAGTCGCTCTCGCCGGGGCCCTGCTTGTCCTTGTAGCCCAGCAGCCGACGGAAGAGCTGGTTGGCGGGCCAGTAGAAATCCCTGCCC
Organism: Sedimentisphaerales bacterium; assembly: GCA_035476995.1. Taxonomy (GTDB): domain Bacteria; phylum Planctomycetota; class Phycisphaerae; order Sedimentisphaerales; family Anaerobacaceae; genus PLanc-01. The sequence continues at coordinate 22,450 of DATIKY010000246.1, forward strand.
AGGGTGCGGTCGATGATGGGGACGTACCAGCCGTTGCACTCGTCGGCGTACAGGACGTTGGCCAGGCCCAGGGATCGAAGGTGGCTGGCGCAGACCATGCGTTTGCCGTTTTCCTTGGCCCGCATCAGGGCCGGCATGAGGATGGCCATCAGCACGGCGATCACGGAGATCACGACGAGCAACTCGATCAGAGTAAAGGCTGTTCGATTTCGCATGGCAACTCATTCCCCAAACGCGGTTTCACCAGCCCATCCTGCCCCACCCCGCCAACACCGATTCCGATTGTACCACAAGCGATCAATTCAGCCAAGACCTTTGCTGCCTGGGAGAGCCCGGCTCCGCAAGGAGAGCCGGCGCTCCGCGGAGGCGGGCCGCCTTTTCTCTCTCGTTCGTATACTCCGTCGGCCGAACCCTCGCTCCCGGTCCGACACGACGGAATGGTGACGACGCCTTGACGGCGAGGGCAGGGTCAGGTCGATGTCGTTGGAGCAGACGTGCCCGGCGCCGGTGGCTTTTCGCAGCCCCTGAGGTATTCGCCCGCGATCCGGCCGATCGAGGCGAAGGCGAACCTCGCGAGGTCCACGTCCACCGGGTCCAGGAGCAGGACTCGCTCGACCTCGCTCTCCATGGCACGGGCTCCTTCGACGCCAGCCGCTTCGCACACGAATCCGAAGTCGAGCGTGCGGTACGCGATGCCGCCGTAGTGGTAGACGTTCGGCCAGGAGCCCAGGTACCGCATCGCGACGACCTCCAGGCCCACCTCTTCGCGGATTTCGCGGGCCAGGGCCTCCTCCGCGGTCTCGCCGGGATCGACGAACCCGCCGGGCAGGCCCCAGAGCCCCTTGCCGGGCTCTTGGCCCCGCACGGTCACGACCATCCGCCCGTCCCCGTCCACCAGCACCCCGGCCACGGCCGCCGCAGGGTTCATATACAGCTCGAACCCGCAGGCCTCGCACCGCAGCATCTTGGGTCCCGCAACTCGCATCGCCGCCGCGGCGCACTTTGGGCAATACCGAAACACGCCTCCCGGCCCCGTATCGAACGGTGTAAGTGACATCAGAGAGAACTCCAGTCCAAGCGTCCCAATGCGGCCCGCCATGCACAGTCCTTGGAAGGCAACCGCATCGGCGACGATATCCGGGCATTGTAGCTCGCTGGGAAGCTGTCCTGCAAGACGGCTAGACCCGGTTCTTTCCAGCGCCGGCACTTCTCATTTCTGGAGTTCGCATCGGATCACGTCGAGAGTGGTGTGTATCTCGCCCAAGGGGGCATGGGAACGCAACTTCTGGAAATGCTCCTCGACGGCGTGCAAAAGCAGCCCCTTGTTGACGTCGTATTCCACTCGGACGTGCCAAGTGATGAACATGCCTTGGCTGTTGAAGGTGAGGTTTGACGTCAGAATGGCGACGCCGTTGTCCAGGCTGATGCAGGTCAGCTTGTCGGTTCGGTCCGTCGATCCGAAAGAATTTCTCTGGTTGAGTGGTTTGCGGAAGGGGATGGTCACTTCGTCGCCGATCTTGAGTCCTTCATTGACGTGGAAGACGAAGGGCGTCTTCGTCAGAAGCCATGAGGCCGGTATAATCGCGGCCAGATCCAGTTGCTTGTGGGGATAATTCAGGCCTATCTGGATGTCGACTTCCGTCCAGTCGGCACTGCTGCCGGTCTGATCCCCGATGCTCCATCGGATGGTCTTGCCGTCGGTCAGGTCGAGGTTTGTGGGCGGGATGCTCCCAAAGGCGTCCGGGTCATGGGAAAAGACCTCGCGGACCTCAGGCTGCATCTGCAGCATCTTGGAGCCATCCTGTGCGCGCAGCTTCATCGTTCGCGGATCGGCATGGATCCGTTTGCCGTCAGTGAGGGTGAATTGGATCTCGCCGTGCATGGTGCTCGCTTCGAACACCTCGCCGAATAGGCGATAGACACGGCATGTGGTGGTATGGCTCAGGGTGTACTGCTCCGCACGTGTCGGACACGCCAGAAAGACCAGGAGACACAAGGCCAGTCGCTTCATAAGCTCGCTCCTATCGAGGCCGGATACTGCTCATCATTCTACGCTACCAAGAAGACTACAGGGTGAGCGTTACGCGGTCAACCGAAATCCAACCCGGGTTTCCCAGAATTGCGTGCAGGGAAAAGAGGACATTCTACTTTTTCGGCCGGGAGGCGTCGGGCTGATCCTCTCTGTGAGGGGCGAAAAAGTAGAATGTCCCCTTTTCCGATGGAAGAACGCCATCGAGTGTCGTTTCGCTGTTGAACGGCGCGATGGACCGGACTATACTGTCTGCCAGTCCTCTTGTCGTCGAATAGCGAACTCTTTGGATACGTTATGACCAAGGTGCCTGTTACAGAGCTGAGCGAGCGGATGCAGCGGTTCCGGGCCTGCATGGACGCCGAGAACCCCAACTGGGAACTGGCCGCGATCTTCGGCCGGGTCAACCAGTACTACTTCACCGGCACGATGCAGGATGGCGTCCTGCTGATCCCTCGCGACAGGCCGGCCCTGCTCTGCATCCGAAGGAGCTTCGAGCGGGCCTGCGACGAGTCGCTCTTTCCCGACATCCGGCCGATGAAGGGCTTTCGCGACGCCGCGACGCTGGCGCCGGGCACAAGGGACACCCTCCACGTCGATGCGGAGGTGGTTCCCCTGGCCTTGCTCGGGCGATTCCGAAAGTACTTCCCCTGCAGGGACGTCGCGGGACTGGACCTCCAGGCCCTCCGCGTCAGGGCTGTGAAGAGTCCTTACGAGCTGGCCTTCCTGGCGAGGGCAGGGGCCATCCACCGACGCGTTCTGGAAGAAGGCGTCCCCCGGTTGCTCCACGAGGGCATGAGCGAGGCCCAGCTCGGATGCGATCTGTACTCGCTGGCCGTCCGCGAGGGACATCAGGGCATCGTCCGGTTCGGCATGTTCGGCTGGGACATGGCGGTGGGGCAGTTGGGTTTCGGCGAAAGCTCCATCTACCCCACGAGCTTCGATGGGCCGGGTGGGTGCGTGGGGATCGGGCCGGCCGCTTCGGTCCTGGGCAGCCGGGACCGCAGGCTCCGCAAGGGCGACCTGGTCTTCGTGGACATCGGCCTGGCGGTCGACGGCTATCACACGGACAAGACCGTCGTCTACGCGTTCGGCGGGTCGCTGCCGGACGAGGCGATCGCCGCCCACAATCGGTGCGTCGAGATTCAGCGTCACCTGGCGTCGCTGGCCAGGCCCGGCGCGATCCCGTCGGAGATCTATGCGAGCGTCACGGAGGGTCTGGACCCGCAATTCCTGCAGAACTTCATGGGCTTCGGCAACCGTCGGGCCAACTTCCTCGGTCACGGGGTCGGCCTGCAGATCGACGAGTTGCCGGTCCTGGCGGGCGGATTCGACGAGCCGCTGGCCGAGGGGATGGTCCTGGCCCTGGAGCCCAAGAAAGGCATCCCCGGCGTCGGCATGGTCGGCATCGAGGACACGTTCGTCGTCGGCCCCGACGGGGCCACGAGCATCACCGGCGGCAACCCAGGCCCGATCCCGGTCCAAGGCTGATTCGTCCCGACGAACCGAAGAGGGCAGCCTTTCGCCAGGCCGCCAGGGACGCGAACCACGATCTCAATGCCATTTGCCCCTGACCCGGCTTCATTCTCCCGCGGTGTCCCGCTCCAAACCATCCGTATTTCTACGTATTTTTCGTTTCCATTGCGACTTTGTGCCTTTTTCATGACGATTTCCATTTGCTGCGTCCTAAAACATCAGCAATAATGATATCACTATTCTTGATGAGCATCGCAGATTGAAATGCGATAAGTGGTTTAAGGATGTGTCGTCGGGACAATGAGCGATTCCAAGGTCGTGAGGTTGCCAGAAGCGGGGCCCGAAGATAACTGAATCAGTCGGACATGCTTCGCCAGAATCGCCAATTTCATGTCTTTCGTTTTGCGTGTTGGTGGGCCACTATCAGGAAATGGAGGAAAAACAGATGATCCGGTATAGCTCTCATTACCCTAGTACTACAACGCTATGGAAGTCTCCAGTGACATTTGATTGTGTCTTTGAGTTTGATGCCGATGGCGTGTAAACGAGCGATGGTTCGACGACGATGGCTGCGGGCGGCCTTGGCGTTGCGCTGTTGCGTTAACGTCAA
>DATIKY010000247.1:0-8976 GCA_035476995.1 Sedimentisphaerales bacterium
ATGGTCACGACAAGGTGGACAGCGAATCCTCAACTTCCGCTGCTACGTCAAATCCGGATTGTGGAAGGAATTCTGGGATACCTACAGTCGGCTTCGCCGCTGTGCGTAACCCGGTACGTAAAATGAAACCTGCACCCAAAACAATGACTTCGCGATACTTCCGGGGCAGGGCCTGCACCGCCCGGCGGACCCTGGTGAAGGTCTCCTCGTCCATCGCGGCTTTGTCGCTGCCCGGATCCGGGCCGGCAATCGCCTCGGGGTCATCCACCTTCGCGAGAGACAGGAGCCTCCGCCGTCGCAACCGCCAGCTTCGGCACTTGTTCACCGTGATGGCAAAGAGCCAGGTCCGCAGGCGGCACTGGCCGCGGAACTTGCGGAGGCCCAGGAACGCCGCGATGAAGACCTCCTGCACGACATCATCGACATCCCCCGGCCAGCCGAGCAGACGATTCGCCAGGGCCGCGACTTCGGCCGAATGCCGCGCCACGATCCTGTCGAAGGCAGAATCGTCTCCCCGGCGAAACTGAACCGCCAGGTCCGGTTCTGTGGATATCTCTGCCATGGCCGATATATTAGACTCCCGTCCCGGCCGCCACTTACTGAAAAATGCCCCTGCGAAGGCAGATCCTCTGCCCTGTCTGGGTATTGGGGGGCGTCGACCTGGCCCTTGGGCCTGAAAAGAAAAGAAGCCCCTGAGCAAACGGAGGGAGAGGAAGCGAGACTACCCAGGGGCTTGTAGTCTGATTATTTGTTATTGTAGCGGCCGTATGTCACGTCGTCAATCCCTCCTCCAACAATTTCCGAACAATCCCCACACGGAGCTTTACGAGGCGCCGTCACAACAGACCGCCGGGTCGGACGAGGCCAAAATTCCGATTGAACACGAATCCCCTTCGGGGAATAATACCTTTGTGAAGACCGGGTTTGCGATCCGTTGGCGCGGTTCGGGGGCCATGGTCTATGATGGAACCACGTTTCGACACGATGGAAGGTGGGAAAGGCGGCAGAATGTACATTGCTTCGCAGTTTTCCGTGTTCATGGTCAACAAGCCCGGTGTGCTGGCGCAAGCGCTGGCGGAGTTCGCAAAGGTCAAGGTCAACATCGTCGCGATCACCATGATGGATTCCGCTGAGAACGGCGTCATGCGCGTGGTGTTCGAGGACCCGCAGAAAGCCCGCGAGGTCCTGGCCCGGCTGAACATGCCTTTCAATGAGACGGACGTTCTGTGCGTGAACCTGGCGAACAAGTCGGGCGCCTTGGCGGTCGTGGCCGAGAAGCTCGCGGTCGGCCACGTGAACATCTCCTACGCCTACTGCACGGCCGGCGCCGAGGGCGGGCGGACAACGGGAGTCCTGAAGGTCTCCGACGTCAAGAAGGCGATGAAGCTGCTGGAGGACCGCAAAGAAATCCGCGATCAGGCTCCTGTGCGACGATCCAAGGCGACGCGTCGCTGACAGAGAACCTGCGGGACGTGTGTGCGGCCGCTCGATTCCGGTCGTCGTGCGTCAGTTGTTCCAGCCGACCGCCGGTTGGACCGCGGCAGTCCGATCCGGATAGAAGCGAAAGATCTTGTCCAGGTTGGTAATCTTGAAGACCCGCTGCAGTTGCGGGCTCAGGGAGACGACTGCCACTTCGCCGTTGTGGGGTCTCAGATGCGCCCTGGCTTCCAGGAGCAAGCCCAGAACCTGGGACGAGAAGAACTTCACGCCGTGGAAGTCGAAGACCATGCGCCGGGGAGGGTCGGACTGGATATACTGCCGTAATTGGGCCGAAGCGTTCGTGATCTCTTCCGCATCGCTGACGCACGGGCTCTTGAACGTAGCCACGGCCACGTTGCCTTCGCGTGCGATGTCCAAGCCTTCTTTCATCTGCATGTGACCAAACCCTGTCAAATCCGGACGGAGGCCCATTGTCGCAGGTGCGGGCTCTCACGTCGAGAGTCTTGCTGCAAGCCTCACTCCGGCCGCTTGCCGGCGATGGCGCCCAACGGAAGCTCCTTGGTCTTGAAGTCCTTCGAAACCTGATATCCCCGAAGCTGCACATAACCACGGCTGGTCATGCAGCCGGAGAATGCATTCTGTTTGTACAGATCCCGCCACTCGTCCCTGGCCAGGGACGCAGAATCCCTCGACTTGCTCTGTCTCTTTCTCTTCTTCATCGCTTCTTCGTCGCCCGACAGAACGACCGGCGAACGCAGGCGTTCAAAGTACTCGTCCTCGACAATCGCGTCGGCCTCCTCCTGCGCTTTGACCTCGCACTCGGCATACTCGGCCCTGGCCTCCTCGAACGTCCGGTCGGGATGATACCAATAGAACGCCGGCTTGGATCCGGCGCACCCGGACACGCCAAGCAAAACGATCACCAGCAGCAGAACATGGGTTCTCATATAGTGTATTGCCCCCCCTCGATATCGGTCCGAGCCGATCCTTGCCTACAGGAAATCCCGCGATTGCGCCCTCGTCATGGCTGAGCGGGTTCGACCGGTTCGGCCGACTCGACCGGCAACACAGACTCCACGATGGTCTTGCCCGGCTGCGGCTCCGGCAAAGCCAGGGGCGCCGTGCGGTTGTTGCCGTAGTTGAAGTTGAACTTGGAAGGCAAGGCCCCTCGCCCCGCCGCACCGCCCAGAAGACGGTCATGTTCCGACTGAAGGGCAGTCATGTCGCCCGCTTCCAGGGCCCGCCGAACTCCGGTCTGCGTCCCGCCCAGAAGCTTGCTGAGGCTCTGCTCTTCGGTCTCAATCAGCACCGCAACCAGGTAGTTTCGCGAAAGCCCTCGAACCGCATTGTTCTGCGTCCCGCGGATGTACCGCTGGATGGCGTAGGAATAGAGCTGGGCGAACTGCCGGGCGAGCTGCTCGTTGGACGCGCCGCCCGCGACGATCTTGGCGCTGAGGAGTCTGAGAACACTCGTGTCGACGAGCTCGTACTTGACGTTCCACTCGGCGTAGCTCTTGATCCGAACGTCGGCGATCCGGCCCAGCAACTCGCAGGTCACAGGCGTGTCGAACCGTCCGGCGAACTGAACCATCAGATTCTGAACCTCGGGACTGCTGGTCGGCGCCGCCTGGTTGCAGGCGTCCAGGATCTTGCGGGACATTGCGGCTGCCGCGACCTGGTCCTGGCTGAGCTTCTCCCAGAGGCTCGCACTGGTCGCCACGCGGACCGCCCAGTAGCGGACCATGCTCGCCTCGTGCGAGATCATGCGAATCCCCAGGTCGATGAGTCGGGGATCGTTGAGTTCGTTGACGAGGATCAGCAGATTGGCGAACACTCTGAACCGCCTCTGCGGATCGGAAATCTCATGGGTGGCGTAGTCGAAACCCTTGGCAATCTCCCGAAAACAGGCTTCGGAGAACCGCTGGGCATACTGGGCTTGGGCGCTCTGGCGACCGACGATGGACGCTCGGGTCCTGGCCACTTCCGTGAAATCGACGGTCCGAACGAGCCTGCCGACGGCATCGACGACATAGGCGTCGATGATCTCGAAGTCCTGCGGGGTCAGGACACTCTTCTTGATGACCTCGTCGATCCGGCTGCTGTCCACCTGGGCCAAGCCAATCATGCCCAGACCCAGAACCAGACCCCCAGCGACGACGACGGAAAACACGCGTCTGACAATCATTTCGTTAGCATCCCTTTCAACGAGCCTCCGGTCATTTTATCCAGCTTAACGCATAAGACCCCCTCCTGTCAAGCGAAATCAGGCTCTGGCGGACACTTACGTCCATGTGGGACCGATAACAGAGGCGAGTCGTCCCCAGGTACGACCGAAGGCGGCTCTGTGCGCCTTGCGGGCCTGGTTGGAAGGCATTATGATCGGCGTCAGGGCCGCGCAGCCGGCCGATCGTATGCAGAACGCAAGACGCACAACGAGGCGCCATGGCCAACTACATTCTCGCTCACTTCGACGACGTCGAGGCGGTCCGATGCCCCTGCGGGTTCGCCAAACGGGCCTTCGCCCTGCCGGAGAACGACGCCGCGACGGTTCACATCGTGGACATCCGCCAGGACGCAAAGGTCCACTACCACAAGACGCACACCGAGATCTACCTCGTCTTCGAAGGCGAGGGCCACTTGGAACTCGATGGCGACCTCATCCCGGTCCGCCCCTTCAGCACGGTCCTGATCCGGCCGGGATGCCGCCACCGCGCGGTCGGCAAGCTGCGCATCGTCAACATCTGCATCCCCCCCTTCGACCCCGCGGACGAGTGGTTCGATGAGTCCTCACCCGGTGCCGCTCATCTGTGAGACTATACCTTTTTATCGCATTTTGGGATTGACAATGGGCAGTCCTCAGGGGTAGTCTGAGACAATGAGTAGGGGAGTACATTGGAGGTGCCCGCCTGATTCATATACGCACACAATTTGTGTGTGATGTCGTTGGCCCGCCGTCGTGAGGCGTGCGAGCCATGGAGATACTGTCGTGGCCACAGGAAGCGGCGACGCCAGTGAGGCGAACCTTGACGAAAGGGAAGATCATGAAGCGAATCATGGTAGCACTCTGTCTGACGCTGCTGTGGAGCACAAGAGCCCTTGCCGCGTCCCTGTTCGAGCAGCCGGTCGACACCACGCTGCCGGGCCTCTACAGCAATGTCGGCCGCGTGGAAGTGGCGGACGATTTCACACTGGCCGGCAACAGCGTCCTTACCGCTGCCACTTGGTATGGGATCTATGGCGTTGATCTGAACCCCACGGTGACCACCATCGATTTCAGTGTGGCGCTCTTCGACAACGCCGGCAATGTCCCGGGAACGGAGTTCTGGCGTCAAACCCTCTCGGCCACGGTCACAGACAGCGGCATGACGGTCACCGACCCGGCCTCCTCCTTCTTCGGGCGAACGATCTACGCCTTCGACAGCAGCCTCGGTGCGACCCCGATCGCCGGCGGCGTACCGATGTGGATCTCCATCATGGAAGCCGACGGCGACACCCCGGCCACTGGGAGCACACAGTGGCTGTGGAGCTACAACGCACTCACAGCCGGTGTGAAGCACGCGCAGCGAAGCTTCGACGATACTGGCGCTCCCGAGGATTGGAACCGTTGGAATGGCACCGTGGCCTTCACACTCTACGGCAATGTGGAAACCTCGGTGATCCCGGCTCCCGGCGCCGTCGCGCTCGGCATGCTCGGCACGGGTCTGATCGGCTGGCTGCGCCGCCGTCAAATCCTGTAGTCTCCCGATCGCATGACAATCCCAGGGCTGCGGACCCGGTTCGCAGCCCTTTCTCTTGCTCTCAGGCTTCTTCGCGAACCGTCCCCATTGCAGTGGCTGGCGTTCAGGATTCGCCCGACAGTCGAGCGGCACACCTCTGGCCTCCCCCAGTTTCCCCTGGCGGACAGAGGAAGGACCGGACTGATCCGCAAGCCGCCGCTGGGCGGCACGAGTCTGACGCATGGGGGCCGACACCTGCGGCCCCCAAGTCAGCCAGGTATTTCCAATCGACCAAAATGCACAGTATTCATATATTATTTCTATGAAAATACTGAACTGCCTGCGAAACAGGCCTGTACCTATCACATTGAAGTAGGTGGGCTGTACAGGCCTGCTCTGGAAGACACGACGAACCCCCGAGTCAGTTGCTTGGCCTCGTATGGGTTGCCCACCACCAGAGACCATTGGGGGAAGGAGAAGTCCGATGACAAGTGTAACCAATCGAGTCAAGAAACACAGTATTGTCGCTTTGCTGGCCGCCCTTCTTCTGGTGCCCGCAGGCGTGGTCCAGGCCGGGAGCATTTTCACTCTAAGCATCGACGGCAGCGACGCCATCTTCCTGGCCGGCCGCACGGATTTGACGATCCCTGCTGCCTCCGACCCGTGGAATACCGGGACGTACCTGATTCGTCATGCAGGACCGACCCCCGAGGAAATTCAGGAGACGCTGCCGCCGATCCTGGGCGTCGCGCCGGGCGACGTCATCCGAGTCATGGACCCGGCGGTCGGCGGAATCAGCTTCTTCAATGGCTTCGGGCCCCCGCTCTACGGGCCCGGCGGCAACGGCCTGGGCGGCAGCAATTTGACCGCTTTGGACGGGATCAGCGGGTACAAGGGACCGCTTGTTGGCGTCTTTCTCGATGCCGGCATTCCCAGTTCGGGTCCGGCCCCCGCAACGCTGGATTTCACACCCAGCGGCCTGGGAACCGACTTCCTGACGCTCAGTCCCGCCCTGCGGCAGGTGTTCTACATCGGCGACGGTGTCACCTCCGGCAACGCTTTTCAGGAGTTCATCGCCCCGGCCGGCGCAACCCGGCTGGCCCTGGGCATTCCCGACGGCTTCGGTTTCGTCGGGGCGCCGGGCGCCTATGACGACAACGACGGCGCCTATCGCGTCCGCGTCGGGATCAACACCCTCCCGACAGTCCCCGCCCCCGGCACCATTGTGCTCGGCGCCTTCGGCACGGGTCTGGCCGGCTGGCTGCGACGACGCAGAGCCCTGTGACCACTCCCATAACGCGACTTCCCTCCGGGCTGCGAACCAGGTTCGCAGCCCTTTCTCTTGAATGGCCCGGACGATTGCCCAGGACGCCCAAGGAAGGGGACGGACCGATCCGGATTCCGGCCTTCGGCCGGAGATTTTGCGCGTTGGGCCGGCAGCATGGAGGACGTGCCGGGCACATCCGAACGAAACTCGGGGTCTCATTGATCATGCTGCTGGCCCAAAGCGGCCAATCTCCTTCGCACGACCGCTTCGGGCGTGCTCTCCTTCATGACCGGAATCGGGCTCCATTCCGCCCTGCAAGGGGTTTGCCTGAGGCCGTGCAGTTACGGTCATGCACTCCCCTCGCCCCGCCGTGCAATTCATCGCGCACGATCTGGCCACCTGTGCTATACTGGGAATATGATTCAGAGGATTGTACAGAAACGGCGTTTGGACGCTCATTCGGAGATCCGGCAGAACCTGGAGTATTGGCTGGCCCGGCCGCCCGAGGAACGTCTCGCTGCGGTCGATGAACTCAGGCGTAGTCTCTATGGACATTCGCAACGACTTCAAAGAGTTGCTCGAGCTGTTCAACAAACACAAGGTTGAATACCTCATCGTGGGTGGATACGCCCTGGCGTTTCATGGCGCGCCACGCGTTACCGGCGACATCGATCTGTTTGTCCGGCCGGCAAACGAAAACGCCGAACGGATTCTCCTGGCCCTCGATGAATTCGGCTTCGGCTCGCTGAATCTGTCCAAGGAGGATTTCACGACCCCAGGCATGATCGTGCAACTCGGCGTTCCTCCCGTGCGAATCGACATCCTCACGAGGGTCAGCGGCGTCCCCTGGGAGAAGGCCGACGCGGGAAAGGTCGCGGGGTTCTATGCCGACACACCCGTGCACTTTATCGGACGAGAGGACTTTCTCGTGAACAAACGAACGACGGGGCGGGCAAAGGACATGGCGGATATCGAAGCGCTCGGCGAACACGAGTCTTGCTGATTCCTGTCCTGCCGCCCGCTCACGCATCATCCCGTCAGCCCCGCCAATCCCCTGCATTTTCTGTCATGGAGACGCTTTACAGGGCCGAAAACAGTTGGTAAACTGACGTTCTTCGCCGATGTAGCTCAACGGTAGAGCACGGCTTTCGTAAAGCCGGGGTTGTGGGTTCAAATCCCACCATCGGCTGTTTTCCTGTTCGTAGTGACGCCGTAAGGCGTTATTTTCCATACTCTTACGACACTGCTGCAAACGAAGCTCTGTAGTCAGGAGAGAGACATCTATGGAATCGCAGCAGGCGCCGGGTGCCCCGCAGGCAACCTCCGGCGCGTCCAACCGACGTATGGGCGTGATCTTCGCTGCAATTGTCGTTGTAGTCTTGGCTGGCGGCATCCTCTGGTGGATGGGCTTTGCGTCGTATCTTGGGCAACGAGCCCAATACGCCAGCAAGACTGCGACTTTCTCAGACGATTCCATGTCGCTCAAGAAGACGGTGATCGTCCCGACGCCGGACAGCGCCTGCCCAAGCGGCACGAACGTCATCTGGTGTTCGTCATTTCAATTGGCTTGGAATGAGTTACGGGACAGGGTCATCAAAGCCCCTCTGGAGGTTACCGGGGCGGAGGAAGTCGCGGCCCGTTTGAACGCTGCGAAGCAATCATCTTCGGATCTTGACGCGAAGTCGGCGTATGCGGCGGGTGGCTGGATCAAGGACGGAATCCGTGAGAAGATCAAGAAAGACATGGCGGCCCAATTCCCCTCCCATGTGCTTCCCGATTTCGACGACTACGATGGCGGTATCCTGGCTTATTCCTATCTGACAGCCCGCGTCCCTTTCAAGTATCCCTTCCGCCAACTGGATAACGGGCTTGTATTCACCGACTCCCAAGGTGTCCAGACTCGTCTATCCGGTTTCGGCCTGTGGGATGCATACCAGAGAGCGTACAAAAAGATCGGCGAACAGGTGGAGATTCTCTATCTGCGGTCGGACAATGAGAAGGACACGTACTACGATCAGCCGACGGAATATGCGCTCGATCTGTGTCGGCACAGCAGACCCTATCAAGTCGTTATCGCCAGGGTCGAACCCAGGGGCTCGCTGGCCGAGACGCTCGAGCACATCCACGCACAAATAGCGGAGTTCAGGAAGCTGCCTCACCATGAAGAGTTGAGCCGTTTCAGAGGTGGCGATGAGTTGGAGGTCCCGGAGATGTTCTGGCGGATCGACCATCGGTTCAAGGAACTGATCGGGCGGACGGTTGCCAACGTGAGAATGCCGATCGTGGAGGCCCTCCAGACGATTGAGTTTCGCTTTGATCGCTTCGGCGCTGTCTTGGAGAGCGAAGCGTTACTTGCTGCCGAGGCAAGCCCAAGGCACTTCGCGTTCAACCGCCCGTTCCTGATCTACTGCTCCGTTACGCGTGATTTGATATAGAGTTTCCGGTCTCTTTGCCGATGGGATGGTTGTACCCAGGTAAGGAGACCTATCATGAAGAAGAAGTATACTGTCACCCTGATGGAAGAGGAACGGCGGATGCTGCAGGAACTGCTGT
>DATIKY010000248.1:0-16792 GCA_035476995.1 Sedimentisphaerales bacterium
GGGCTGGATGAGCAAGTGTCGCGCGATTCTGATTCGATACGCCAAGAAATCATGCAACTACCTGGGCCTGATCCAATTGTGTTGCGGCCTGCTCTGGTATCGCCGTCTCCATCGCCTGAGCCTTTTGAGATAGTTACTTAGTGATTGATACGTCGGCATTGCTGGCCGTTATTCTCGGCGAACCCGAACGAGATCGAATCGTGGAGTTGACCACCGGCAATACGCTCATTGGCCCAGGCTCGATTCCGTGGGAGGTCGGCAATGCGTTTTCCGCGATGCTCAAGCAAAAGCGACTGACTCTCGATCAGGCTCAAGGAGGATTCGCAATTCTGGAGACGGTGCCGATTCAGTATGTGATGCCTGATTTCCTCAACGCGATGAAGCTCGCCCATGAGGCCAATATATACGCCTACGATGCGTGCTTTCTCGACTGTGCGGCACGGTACAACGCTCCATTGTTGACGCTGGATCGAAAACTGAAGACTGCCGCCGAAGAACTCGGCGTGGCGACTTGGGAGATATGAGATGCGTGTCTATACCTATTCGGAAGCGCGACAGAAATTAGCAGAGGTCCTCGATCAGGCGGAATCCAGCGGCAAGGTCATCATCCGCCGCAAGGATGGGCGAACATTCGCCCTTGTTCCGGAACAGCCGTCGGGTTCCCCTCTCGATGTGCCGTCGATCAAAACCAAGATCTCGACACGGGAAATTGTAGCCACTGCTCGTGAAGGCAGAGAGCGAAGCCGGACGCGGTAGGCCCTTCCGACGGAGTCTGGACAGCATGAAGCATGAAGAACGATATCCTCGCCGAAGTCTGGCGTAACAAGGATGAGTTTGCCAAACGGTGCAATTACGATCTGCGTCGCATGGCGGAGGAATTGCAGAAGGTCGGTCTAGATCCCAGGAATCCGTTGGTACACCCTGGTAGGAAGACGCCTTCCAAGAAGCCGCAATCGACAAACCGTTCGCGGCGCAGCTAGACTGTCACGGCCTCAGAGGATCCTTTGAGGCCGCTCTGCTCCGGATTCACGGCAACTTCACAGTCGCCGCCTGTTTCACACAGCTCTCCTACGCCGCGGCGGTTTCGCTGTCGTATTCGTCGAAGCGGACGGCGATCCGCTTGCTGACGCCCTGCTGCTGCATCGTGACGCCGAAGAGCTGTTGCGCGACGCTCATCGTCCGCTTGGAGTGCGTGACCACGATGAACTGGCTGTCGATGCCGAAATCCCGCAGAAGCATGGTGAACCGCTCGTTGTTGGCCTCGTCGAGCGCCGCGTCCACCTCGTCCAGGAAGCAGAACGGCGAGGGCTTCGTTCGGAACACCGCGAACAGCAGTGCCATCGCGGTCATCGATTTTTCCCCGCCGCTGAGCAGCGAGATGCTGCGGGTCTCCTTGCCCGGGGGCTTGGCGATCACTTCGATGCCCGCTTCGAGGACGTCGTCCGACTCCTCCAGGACGATGTCGGCCTTGCCGCCGCCGAAGAGCTTGCGGAAGACCTGCTGGAAGTTCACGCGGATCTGCTCGAACGTCTCGACGAACTTGTCGCGGCTCTGCTTGTTGAGCTTGGCGATCAGCTCTTCGAGCTGCTTCTTGCTCTCGGTGAGGTCCTGGACCTGCGTGGCCAGGAAGCTGTGGCGTTCCTCCAGGGTGTCCTGCTCGGCGATGGAATCGAGGTTCACGTTGCCCAGCCGCTCGATCTTGCCGCGCAGTTCGGTGATCTCGTTCTTGACCTGCTCCCAGTCCACGTCGCTGCTGGTGGTGCGCGTCTCGTAGGTCTGGGCCAGATCGATCTGCAGCTCCTCTTTCACGCGGTCGATCAGCCCCTGCTGGCGGACGCTCACCTGACCCAGCTCGATCCGCAGCTCGTTGATCTGGTGCTCGATCTCGGCCTTGCGGACCCGCGTGGCGCGGACCAGTTCATCTTTGTGCTTCTGCTGGGCCACGAGCGTTTCGAGCTGCTCCTGCAGGAGCCGGTTCGCCTGCTGGGCGGCCTCTTTCTCGACGTACAGGTCCGAGACCGCGGTCTCGCTGACAAGAATGTCGCGCTGCGCGTCGAGCAGATGGGCGCCCCCGGCCCGGACCTCTTCTTGCACGCCCGCCAGCGTGCGGAGGCTCGCGTGCATCTGGCCTTCGAGCCGCTCGATGATCTGACGCAGGCCCTTCTGCTGCTCGAGCGCCTGGCCGAGCCGGACCTTCAGATCCGTCAGATCCTGCATCCGGTCCTGCTGCTGATCCCGAAGGTCGCCGTAGCGTTCCTCGATGTCCGCGATGCGGGCCTTCCGCTGATTGTTCACCGTGTCGAGTTCGCCGAGCCGTTGCTTGGAGTCGTACTCGCGCTGCACCGACTGGGCGATCTGCGATTCGAGCGAGCCGATCTCGCTGGCGATCAGCGGCTCTTCGTCCTTGAGCCGCTTGATGTCGCGTTCGTACATGGCCAGCTTCGAATTCACCTGCGTCTTTTCCGTGTTGGCCTCGTAGATGGCGGTCCGAAGCTCCTTGCAGAGCTTCTCCAGATGAGCTTTGGTCTGGCCGTTCTGCTGGATCTGGCCGTCCAGCCGGACAATCTCGTCGTTGAGGCCCGCGATGGCCTCCTCCAATTCGCTGATCCGGCTGCGACGCGAGATCAGACCGGTCGTCTTGCCCATCGGCCCGAGGCGAAGCAGGCCGTCTGCGCCAAGACTCTCGCCGCCCAGAGTGACGAAACGGTACCCGATCCGCATCCGGTCCGGCAGCTCCTTGACCGCTTCGAGCGAATCCACGACAAGGGTCCTGCCCAGCAGACTCCAGGCCAGCGGGGCATACCGGCTCTCGCACTTGACGAACTCGACGAGGCGTCCCTTGACAGAGGGATACCGCGAGAAATCGGCGTCGTCCACGAGCGGCTCGACCCGATCCAGACTGTAGAAATGCACGCGCCCTTCGAGGCTCGACAGCGTCCGCTGGTCCTGCAGGAGCCTGTCGCTGTCCTCGACCAGCAGCACATCGGTGAGACCTTCCAGCGCGGCCTCGACCGCTCCGGCGTACCGGACCTCGGTCCCGATCTTCTCGGCCAGAATGCCGTCGAGGTAGTCGAGACGCTTGTTCTGGTCCTTCTGCGACTTGACGATGTTCTTGACCGCGTTGCCCAGGCCCTCGTACCGTCGCTCCATGTCGATCAGCACGGACAGCTCGCTGTTGAACGCGCTTCGGGACTCCTTCGCGACGGATAAGCGCTTCGATCCCTCGGCGATCTGCTTCTCGGTGTCCTCGATGCTCAGCCTCTTGGACTCCAGGTTCTTCTCCAGTTCCTCGATCACCTTGGCGATGTCGCCGAGCCGGGCGTTGTGCTGGGCCTTCTCGGTGAGGACTCGCTCCAACTCGGCCTTGGCGGTCTGGGCCCGTCCGGCCAGACGGTCCTTCTGGTTCGACAGGTTGCTGCGGTAATTCGAAAGGCTCTGGATCTCGTTGTGAAGCTGGGCGGTCCGACGCACGATGTCGATGATGCCCGACTTCTCGTCCTCGAGCTCCGCCTGGAGCGAACGAAGCTGGATGTCCACCTCGCGAACGATCTTCTGGACCCGCTCGATCGCCTCGTTCTTGTCCTTGACGATTCGATCGCAGCCGGCCAGATCGTCCTGGTGCTTGATCACGTCGCGTTTGAGGGCCTCCCCCTGGACGCGGAGCCGCTCGATCTCCTGCGACGCGGTGTTCTTTCGCTGCTCCAGTTCCACGATCCGCGAGCGAAGGAACTCGATCCGCTGGAGCTTCTGATCGATCTTGCTCTGGATGGCGACCAGAGAGTTGCCGGTTTCGCTGAGCCGGTGCTCCTTCTCGACGATCTCGTTTCCGAGCCGGCTGGCCTCGGCCTCGGCACCGGCCTCCTCGGCCGCCGCGGCGGAGAACAACTCCTCCGACTGGCGAAGAATTCCGTTCTTCTCGTCGAGCTGGTCCTTGTTCTTTCCGTATTCGACGAGCGAGTAGTTCACCTGCAGCTCCTTGAGCCGCTGGCTGTATTCGAGGTAGTTGCGAGCCTTGCCCGCCTGGAGCTTGACGCTGCGAAGGCGCTTGCCGACCTCGGCCAGGATGTCGGCCAGACGAAGCAGATTCTGATCGGTGCGTTCGAGCTTGCGGATCGCCTCTTTCTTGTGGGCCTTGTACTTGCTGATGCCCGCGGCCTCTTCGAAGACCAGCCGTCTGTCCTGCTTGGACGCGCTGACCAATTGCTCGACCTGGCCCTGCTCGATGATCGAGTAGGCCCGGGTGGCGACGCCGGTGTCCATGAACAGCTCTCGGATGTCCTTGAGCCGGGCGAGCTTGCCGTTGATGCGGTACTCGCACTCGCCGCTGCGGTAGATTCGCCGGGAGATCGAGACCTCCTCGGTCTCGATGGCCAGACGACCGCTGGCGTTGCCCCGCGTGTCGGCGCTGTTCGGGTTCGAGAGCACCAGGGTCACTTCCGCAGCGCCGAGCGGCTTGCGACTGCCGCTGCCGCCGAAGATCACGTCGGCCATCTGGTCGCTGCGGAGGCTCTTGAGCTTCTGCTCCCCGAGCACCCACTTGACCGCGTCGACCACGTTGCTCTTGCCGCAACCGTTGGGTCCGACGATCCCGGTGATCCTGGCGTCGAAATTGAATTCCGTCTTATCGGCAAAACTCTTGAATCCGTCGAGTATGATCTTCTCAAGTCGCATGGCCTACCTAATCGTCCTGATTATCAAAGACACCCCGTCCGTCGTGTGCGGAAGCGATACCGCCAGCTTTTTTATCGGCCTCAGGACGGTCATTTCTTGACTGGAACCGAGATTTCCGGCGGCGGTCCCAACCAGAATTCGGCCTCCAGGGCCCCCTTGGCGATCAGCCGTTCCAGGATCGTGGCGACCTGGGCATACGACACCCCCAAGCCCCGCAGTTGTCCGTCGGAGGCGATACTCGCCTCAGACCCCAAGGCCCGGACGATACTGCGAACCTCGAAGTCGGTTCGAATTGGCCCCATGATACTGGGCTTGATGGGGTGCTTGCGAGTGATAGAGACGGAATCCTCGCCGGCGCGGGTGTTTACCACGATGGAATGGTCCGCGGATTCCACAAAAATGCTGTTACTACACTGGAGCGGGCCTCCGAACAGCACGATCCGCGGGTCGCCTCGCTGGGTGACGTACACCGCCTTCCGACCGGTCTGAATCACCTGCTCCAACTGGAAGCTACGGCCGATCGATTCCCGTCGGACCGCGGGGTCGTTGATCTGGCGGAGATACTCGTACGCGGCCAGTACGACCGCCTTGTCGTTGTCGCGGAGCAGCCGCAAGGCCAGAGCCGAAGCGTCATTCCGCCGGGCGGAGACCATGATGGATTCCAAGGCCTCCATTCGAAGCGGAGACTTGGCGTCCAGGGCCATTTCCCGCAGGACGGCGAAACCCCGGTCGTCGCCCAGGCCGAGCATGCATCGGGCCGCCCGCATCCGCACTTCCATCTCCGAGGCCTTCAGGAGCGAGGCCAGCTTGCCGGCGCTCTCTCGACCGATCGCCTCCAGGGCGATTTCGGCGCCTTCTTTGTCCTTCCCGACGGCCAACTGATGCACGAACGCATTCACACGGGCCTCGTCGAGATCTTCGGCGGTCTCCAGATACGTCGCTTCGACCATCGCCAAATACCGCAGCTTCCGCAGACGATACTCCTGTGGAACCTGCACCTCGATGTCGCGAGGAGAGACGGCGCGGGCCACATTCGCGCCGTATCGCTCGCTCAGCCGGTTGCGGATCGTGCTGGCCACCCGGTAATCGGCCCGACGAAGCCGCAGGATCGCTGCATACTCAAAAACGGTCCGGCCGCCCCCGATGATGTGACCGGTCTTGAGATGGTTTTCCGCTGTACCGCTGGCGATGAACACCGGTCCTTCCACCGTCGCCAGCGGCTGAGTGTCCACGCCGAACGTCCCCTGAGCCACCAAATCGGCCTTGTACAGCCACCCCTCGTTGATCGATGTGGCCTCCGAACCCGGGATCAGCGAGACCCGGACATCGAAGTGCTCATCCGCCGAGGCGGTCGCGGGCACCAGGGCTTCCAGCCGGACGACCGCTGTGTTCTTGCTGTTGAGCAGTTGATCCAGGTTCACCCGCTCGGTGGGCAACTGAGCCAGGATGTACTGCTTCAAATACGACCTCAGTTGAGGAGGGCAGAACGCCGAACCCGTGCCGGGCAGACCTCCGACAAGACCGTACCCTTCGACCGCCACGGGCTCCGGCCTGGCCAGTTGGGCTACGGAACCCACGGTCGCTCCCAGCGCAGCGTGAGACGTCAGAGAGTCGTCGTCGCTTTGCGCTTCCTTGCGGCAGCCGACCGCCATCGCCAGCAACGCCGCCAAGGCGGCGCAGCCCAAGGTCTTCCAACCCAAATATTTCATTCGTAAGTACCGCCAAAAGACAGGATTATGATCGAACACCGTTGCCGCAATCATACGCCATTATGGGACTTTGGTCAATCCACTGATGATGGACGATGGATTATTGATGATCTGCACCACTCGTTGTCGCGGATCCATCCTCCGCAAGAGTACTTCAAACCCGCCCCCAGGGCAAGCCTGTGACCGAAGAGTCGCTCAATTCCCCTGTGATAGAGAGTTGATTTGCCCGACCGTTTCGCGTAGTCTTCCAGCCTCGCTGCGAATGAGCAGCCAACCAATGGGCAAATTTGAAAGGAGCTTGAATATGAGGCCGGGTACACTTGTGGCATGGGTTGCGGCTTACGCGATCGCAGCATGGGTCTGCGGTTGCGGCAAAGATGGCGAAGAGAAAGAGACTCCCTCGCAGGGTTCGGCGACCTCGCAGATCGCCGCCGGCCAGACGGCCCCGGCGCAGGCGCAGCCCCCTGCCGCAGCCGGCGCGACCCGTGAAGGCGTCCCCACGGCCGCCGACTTGTCCAAGGTGGCGGAACAGAATCGCCAGATGCTGACCCAGGCGAACCAGGGCAAAGAGATCACGTCCGTCGGGGGCGACTCGCTCAAGGCGCTGCTGCCCGAAACTCTGGCCGGTATGAAGCGCGTCAGTGCGTCGGCCGAGAAGAACCAGATGATGGGCGTCGACATATCGCACGCCGAAGGCGAGTATGAAGGCCAGGAAGGGGCCTCGGTCAGGCTTACGATCACCGATGTCGGCAACCTGAGCGGCCCGATGAAGCTCGGCATGACCGGTTGGACCATGACCCAGTATAGCCGCGAGACCGACAGGGGTTATGAGAAAACCGGCACCTACAACGGCTTCAAAGGCATGGAGGAATACGACAAGGAGGACAAGTCCAGCACGATCCGCGTTTTCGTCTCCGAGCGATTCGTCGTCGAACTCGACGGCAACAGCGTCACCATGGACACCCTCAAGCAGGGGTTGAACCAGGTCGACCTCAAGAAGGTCGCCGCGGCCGCATCCGGCTCGTGACGCGATTCTCCGACGGGCTTGCGCGACCACCCGGACTCGGTGGCCGCGCAAGTCCTTCTCGAACGGCGTCGCGTACGCCGGCGCATTCCCCTGTTCCCTTGTCGCTCACTCCTGCGGCTCGGAGTCCGCACAGAGAGCAGGCTTCCCAGCATAGAGGGATTTGCTCAGGGCCAATAGAGCCGTTTCCCTATGTTCGACAGGGTCGGCCGTCCCTACGATATGGGTATTGCAGCGTCGCTCTGACAATCGGTTCTCTTCAAGGGGGGTGTCCCAGTCTCCCCGCGGAGGGCGATGCCGGGCCGGAGCGATGATATCGGGGGGATATCGGATCGCAGGGGTGATGCGGAGGGGGTGATTGGAGACACGAGCCTTTCCCTGACCCAACCGCCGGGGGAAGGCTCGCACGCAAATCCCTCCCCCAGCGGCCGCCGGGACGGTATGTCTGCGCAGTCCAGGTTTGAGACTCCACCCGGGAACACCCCCGTCGTCCCTGGTCCACGCCTTGATGGTTCCGGCGTCAAAAAGCGAGAGTGCCTCTGGGAGGCCGGACAGGAACGAGTATAATGGTCCCTCAAAGAGCTGAAGCCGCGTCGCCGACCCCATCGGCCGGCTTGCGTTCGGGTTCTGTCGCGTGGATGAGGATGAGGAAGTCACAAG
Source organism: Sedimentisphaerales bacterium (assembly GCA_035476995.1). Taxonomy (GTDB): domain Bacteria; phylum Planctomycetota; class Phycisphaerae; order Sedimentisphaerales; family Anaerobacaceae; genus PLanc-01. The sequence goes on from DATIKY010000248.1 coordinate 8,065, forward strand.
TGAAATCGGATGAGATTGTCGGCCTGATGCTCGTGCTCGTCCTGGCAGGTCTCGGTTGCGAGCGACGACCCAACCGCGATCCGTCGCTCCTTCACCGGGCGGCCAGGGATGGAGATGTCGCAACAATCCGCGAACTCGTTTACCAGGGAGCGGACGTCAACCAGAAGGACTCCAACGGACGCACCCCCCTGGTCCACGCCAGCCTTCGCCGGCAACGGCAGGCCGTGGAAGCGCTCCTGGACGCGGGGGCCGACATCAATCTTCGCACGACCGCGGGGGAGATTCCGTTGTTGGTGGCCGCGGCCCAGGACCATGAGGAGATCGCCCGACTGCTCATCGACCGAGGCGCCGACGTCAACGCGAAGAACCCGGCCCAAGCCACCGCTCTGCACCACGCCATCAGCCGATCCAATCGCACCGTCGTTCGGCTGCTGATTGAGAAGGGCGCCGATGCCAGGGCCGCCGACGTGCTTGGCAATACGCCACTACACTTCGCGGCCTCCCGAGGCGACCAGGAAATCGCCGAGATGCTGTTGGCGCGCGGGGCCGACGTCAACGCCCTCAACCGGGACAGAATTCCCCCGCTGGCCAGCGCCGTCATCCAGGGCAGAACGAATCTCGTCGCATGGCTGGTCAAGCACGACGCCGACCTGCGGGGAATGGACGACACCTCCGTGCAGACCCTGCTGTGCTACGCCATCGATCGCCAAGACGTCGAGATCGCCAGGATCCTTCTCGATCAAGGGGCCAACCCCGACGCGCAGGGCGTCCAGCCTTCGATGCCGCTGCACCTGGCCGTCCAAAGCGGCAACGCCGAGACCGTCAGCCTGCTGATCGCCAAGGGCGCGCAGGTCAACGCCAGGGCGCAAGAGGGCGCCACACCGCTGCATGAAGCGGTCGCCGGGGTGCGCCCTAGCACCACGATGACGCCGGGCGACGCGCAAATCGTCGCGATGCTGATCGCCGCAGGAGCGGACGTCAACGCCAGAACCTCCGACGGCCAAACCCCCCTGCATCTGGCGGCCCCGCGGGCCGGCGACGACGTCGTACGGTTGCTGATCGAAGGCAAGGCCGATCTCGACGCCACGGACCCCTCCGGGGCAACGCCTCTGCTGAAGGCCCTTGAGGGATACCAGGAGCAGAACGCCGCCCTGCTGCTGTCGGCCGGGGCGCGCGGCGCGGCCCAGACAGTCTCCGGCTCCACGCCGTTGCACCACGCGGTCCGCCTGGGCAACGTCGATCTCGTCAAGACGCTGATCGCCTGCGGAGCCGACGTCAATGCAGCCATCAAGACCGGGCTCCGGGGCCGGCCCGACAGCGAATGGCAGGGACAGACTCCCCTCCAAATTGCCGCCGCCGGCGGACTGTACGAGATCGCAGAGATCCTGATCGCATCCGACGCCGAACTGTCTCATCAAGATGCTTATGGCGCCACGCCGCTTCACGAGGCCGCCTCAAGGGGACGCAGGGAACTGCCCAAAGGCCGATTCGTGGACGTCGCCAAGCTGTTGATCGCCAAGGGCGCCGACGTCAACGTCGCGGACGCCGACGGCCAGACCCCCATGCACCGGGCCGCAGCCGACGGTGCCGAGGAAACCGTGACGCATTTGATCGCAGCGGGCGCGTTGATCAACGCCAGGAACCACAATGGAGCCACCGCTCTCCACCTGGCCGCATTCGAAGGACGCAGGGCCGTGGTGGAAATGCTCGTGACCGCTCAAGCGGACGTTCGCAGCAAGGACAACGACGCCGACGATCCGATCCACGAAGCGGCCCGCCGGGGCCACAAGGACGTCGTGGGATATCTGGCGTCCCAGGGCGCCGACGGCAGCCGGGCCATGGATCTGCTCAAGACCGGCGTCCCCCCCTTGCACCGGGCCGCCGCGGCGGGCGACCTCCAGCAGATCAAAGCTCTCCTGTCGCAAGGCGCCAACGTCAACGCCAAGGACCGGGCCGACGCCAGGCCGGTCTACTATGCGGCCGAGAGAGGCCGCCAGAAGGCCGTTGAACTGCTCGTCGCGCATGGGGCCAGAATCGACGCGAAGAATGGACGTCACAACGAGACGCCGCAACAGGCGGCCGTCCGCGCGGGGCACAAAGCGATCGCGGAGTTCCTGGCGGCCCGGGAGGCGGAACTTCCCCGGCCGTGAACCGCGATGGCATTCAGACCTGAAGGAGCTGTCGCGCCCGACGAACCAGAAGCCGCCTCCGCAGGCGAACGATCAACATGCCCAGGATGGAGACCACCACAAGGGCGCCGAGGGCGGGAAACACGACGATCTCCATGACGGAAATCTCCCCCGCGGCCGGCAGCGGCGCGGCCATCCAGTCAATCTCGGCAAAGGCGGGAAGGCTCTCGCGGTCTGCGGTGATAAGGCCCGTGTCGCCGTACACCTCTGCATCTGGGTCCCAGTGCGTCTCATCGAGGAGGCTCGTTGCGTGGTCCATGCCGCCCGATAACGGCATCCCCATTGGGCCCGCTTCATTCGACCCGCTCGGCCCCAGAGATGCGGCCGGATCGATCAGCAGAAGAGGGGAAAGGTCCAAGTAGGCATACAGCGAAGGCAAAGGTCCGTTGTCGGACAGGCTCAGGACGTCCAGCGCCTGCCTCGCAACCACGTCGGCGTTATCGTTCAAGGGCCCGACATCGTCGATCAATGTCCGCTGCGACGCAGCCCAGTTCCTCTCGTTCAACGCGGTGGTTGTGTTGATTGCCTGCGCGGCAACCGCAAACCACGACAAGAGGACAAAAACGAACTCACATTCTCTCATGGTCCCTCCGAGTGCGACGACACTCTTTCTTCACCTTCTTCTGCAGGTCGCCGAGCCGCCTTGCGGCGCTCCCAACGCCGCGAGTTCATCTCAAGAACTCGCACATCCTCCCTAATGCCCCTCTAGTTTACCATATTCAGCTCGCCCTGACAAACAAAAGAGACCCTGGAGACAAAGGAGTCTTCCCCCCCCGTCCTGCACGGCGACCCTGGAATCGCCCTGTGCATATTATGGGACGAGCCATGGAGCGAAGGACCGCGCTTCAACAAGCGAGCACGCTGCTGGATCGCCGGCGCTGTATTCCGGACCCGGGTCAGGCCGCCGAAGATCACCGCCACAAGCGGACGCTGGAGTTCGGAGCCGGCGCCGGTCGCGTAGAGCATCGGCAGCAGGCCCAGCAGCGTCGTCGCGGTCGTCATCACCAGCGGCCGGATGGCGAAGCCGGCACGCTTCGAACACCGCTTCGACAGCCCCACGCCCTTCTCGACGAAGCTGGTCGCAAAAGCTGATGAGAACCAAGCCGTCCTCGACCGCCATGCCGACCGCGATGACCAAGCCCTCCAGACTCATCAGATTGGCCGACACGTCGGCCCAGTCCATGAGGATGAACGTCGCCGCGGCCGTCAGCGGCAACGACAGGGCGACCGTCAACGCCGCCCGCAGGTCCCACAGCAGCAGAAACAGAATCACGACGACGAGCTTGGAGTTCTCGCCCTTGAGCATGATCGTCATGCCCAGGACGGTTTCGCCGCGTCCGTCCCGGCCGACCCCACCGAGCCGGGGCTGCGGACCGATCTGAACCGTTCGCCAGATCGCCCAGGTACACCGGCGATCCGTTCCCGGCCTTGATCACGATCCGGCCGATGTCCTCGGCATCCTTGAGCAGGCCTTGGGAGACGACGTTGATCTGCTCGAAATCCTTGACGATGAAGCCCGCGCCGCTGTTGCGGTTGTTGCCCTGGACGGCCTCGATCACGTCCCGCACCATGGCCAACCGCTCGAAGACGAGGTTCCGCGCGAAGTAGGAATCCACGCGGTCCTCGAAGATCACGACCGCCTGCGACAAGCCGGACTGAGACAGAGACCGGACCTGCTGCACGCCGGGCAGGCCGGACATTTGCGTCTCGATGGGAAACGTTACGAGCCGCTCGACCTCCTCCGGGCTCAGTCCGTGCGATTCCGTCAGGATCATCACCTGGACATTCGTGACCGTGGATCAACTTACTCTTCATGGGAATCCTCCTGGGAAGACCGGTTCAGCATGGAATGGGAAGGCTCCTCCCCCGCCGACAATGCCGGGACCAGAACATCACATAACGTCAGGGCACCGACAGTGCGGCCGCCCGAGGTGCGAGTGCTCGGCCGCTTCCGAACCGGTCGCGTGATAATCGCGACAATGGGAACCATCCTCGCAGTGGCCGTGCCCTGCAAGCTCGATCGCCATGTTCCCGTCGCCGCCAATGCAGACCCCCGCTACATACGGCATATTCACCGCCGCCAGCGACAACACCATCAATATCATGGCACGGCCATGCGTTCGGCATAGCTCCCACAATCGTGTACAATCACTCCACGGGACCGTTCCGCTCCACCGGAGACGACCCCGACTCCGGAAGTTATACGCCGCCCACCCCACCGGGTTCACGTCGAATTCGTCGCGTTGGCATCAATCCTCGCGAATCCTGCAAGAACGGAGTTGACACCCAGATCGCATGGCCCTATAATCAAGGGTAATCGCATGCCCTGGAAAAGCGATGCGTGTTCTCAGAACATCTTGAATCGGAGGGAAGCACCATGAACAGGCGTGTTTTTGCGCTCATGATCGGGTTGTTGGTTTGTGCGCGTGTTGCGGCGGAGGACCCGGTGCATTTTCCGGATCCCTGCATGAAGGCCGCGGTAGAGGAGACGCTCTGGATCGTCGACCCGACACCGACGGACATGCTGGGCCTGGTCAGCCTGGAGCGCCGCTGCGTGTGGGACCAGAGCAAGGTGATTTCCGACCTCACGGGGATTCAGCATGCGGTGAATCTCCAGTCGCTGACTCTGACACATCATCGGTTCAGCGATCTGTCTCCGCTGTCGGGCCTGACGGAACTGCGGACGCTTGTCCTTCAGGCCAGCCAGATCAGCGATCTATCCCCCTTGTCGGGCCTGGTCAACCTCACGAACCTCGACCTGGAGGCCAACCAGATCTCGGACATCGCACCTCTGGCGGGCCTGGAGAACCTCTCCAGACTGAGCTTGCACAAGAACCCGGTCAGCGACATCTCGCCGCTGGTCAACCTTCCGGCCCTGACCTGGGTCGATCTTCGCTGCGATCCGCTGGACCTGTCGGCCTACGAGACCTACATCCCCGCGATGTACGCGAACCGGCCTGGGATCGTTATCGTGTACGATTCCTACATCTATCGACCGCGAACCGTCACGATCGAGTGCACGCCCGGCGGCTCCGTGACGGATCCCGGCGAGGGGCAGTTCACGTTCGACTACGACCAGCTCATCGTCCTGGAGGCCAAGGCCGATCCGTGCTTCGCTTTCGTCGGCTGGTCGGGCACCTACGGCACGGCGCAAAATCCCGCGTACCTGACGGTGGATCAGGACCACCAGATCCGGGCGAACTTCGTCTGCCTCCTGAGCGAACTGCACGTCGACGACGACGCGCCGTTCGACCCCGCGCCGGGCGATCCGCGTCACAGCGATCCCCTGGAAAACGGCAGCAGCATACGGCCGTTCGACTCCATCCAGAAGGCGATCCGCGTGGCCGCCGACGGGACGACAATCCTCGTACGGCCGGGCGTCTATCGCGAGAACATCGACCTGCTCGGCAAACGAATCGTCCTGGCGGCGGTCGATCCGGCCGATCCGCACGGCGCGCCCTGCGCGACGATCCAGGGAATCGGCGGCGGTCCGGTCGTCCGCATCCCCATCGGCAGCGGCGACGATTTCAGCCTGAGCGGCTTCGTCATCACATCGGGTCAGGGCTCGCCCGCCGGAGGCCTTTTCTGCACCGGGTCCAGCCCGAGAATCACCAACTGCCTGATCGTCGGAAACCGGAGCCTCGACGCCGACGGCGCCGGGGTCTGCTTCGCGGACAGCCGGGCGGTGCTGGTCAACTGCACCATCGCCGACAACTACTGCGGACCCGACGGCGCAGGTCTGACGGTGATCGACTGCGACCTCGAAATGACCAACTCCATCGTGTGGGGCAATCTTCCCGCCGAGATCAACCGCCGCGGCAACTGCAACCCGTCGATCCGCTACTGCTGCGTCCGAGGGTGGTGGCCCGACACCGGCAACCTCCACTCGGACCCCCTGTTCATCCGCCGCGGGTCCTGGGTTGACAGCGGCAACCCCGACGCAATCGTCGGGCCCCAGATGCCCTGGGCCGTCTGGGCGAGCGGGGATTACCACGTGAAGTCGCAGGCCGGCCGCTGGGACGCCGCAAACCGCATATGGGCGCTGGACGACGCGACCAGTCCTTGCGTGGACGCCGGCGATCCGGCCGTTGGAGCCGGCTTCGAACCCGCCCCCAGCGGTCGGCGTGTGAACCTCGGCGCCTATGGCGGGACCAGCCAGGCCAGCCTGTCTCCCAGCGGAGACTGAGCCTGGAGAACCGCGAGATCGTGAACTGCAGGGCAGAAGCGCGACCCGTGGCTCGAACCGCAGCGGAGACGGAACGAGGCTTCTTTCTGCGAATATCCCTTGACTCGGCCAGAGAGAAACGATACAATATTCCTTATGTGGAGTCCGGTTTGAACCAGACCGGACGCGATGGGGTGGAGTACCGACGTTTCTTCTGACAATGTGTTCCCTGTGCCTGGCGAGATCGTGACCTGACGGATTGTGTGTTCAGGCCCACGGGGGGTGTCTATCTTGTGATTGAGGCTGGGGATGTTCTGTCCGGCAAACACGGAAACCGCATTGAGATGCGGACGTAAACGGGAGAGAGGTGCAAGTATGAGACGATTGTTGCTGGTCCTGTTCTTATTGGGAACTGTCGGCGTGGGCTCACTGCAGGCGGCGCCGGTGTCGTTCGTGGGGAAGCTCACCGGGTTGGGCGGGACAGGCGACGGGAGCCTGTTCATCACGAACGCAGCCCCGGGCCAGGGTTGGCTGTCGCCGGACACGTCGCTCAGTTGGAAGGTGGACAACTTCACCACGCCAGGGATGTGGCATTACGAGTACACGATCACCGTGCCCACCTCGGCCTATCTGTGGGCGCATGTCCAGTGCATCATCGTGGAGACCTCGAACGGAACCAACGGCCCGATCTTCACCGCGGGCGATCTGTATTCCCCGGCCAGCACGCCGGAGGAATGGCTTCAGCAGGTCAACGTCGGCCTGCACAGCCCCGCCGACAACGCCAACCTGCCGCGGAATCTCTATGGCATCAAGTTCTGCACCGCAGACATCGACCCGACCTACCTGACGATCGCTTTCGATTCGACTCGCGCGCCGGTCTGGGGCGATTTCTATGCACGCAGTTTCGTGATTAATGGGCAGTTCAACGCTCTCTACAACTGGGGCCTGCTCGGCATGCCGGAGACGGATCCGTCGGATGCGCCCTCCCATGGCAGCATCGCGGATCACGTTCTGGTCCCGGATTCCGTGGACATTCCTGTAGTCCCGGTCCCGGCGGCCGTGGCGCTCGGAGCGTTCGGAGCCTCGATAACCGGCCTGATCCGACGCAGACGCTGGCTGTGAGACGGATGCTCACACCCCGCGTCCGGCGCGTCCGTTCTCGAACCGTCGCCTTGAATCGGCCGAGGGTCTTGGACGCAAGCTGTCGAACATGCTCGGCGCGCAGAAGAGTCCCTGAGCGTCTCCGGCGCCCAGGGACTCGGTGAAAGGGTCGGATCAATTATTGAACTGCTGTAGATTGTCTTCCGTGCTGTCCAGCGGGATGACCTTGCCGGCGTGCTTGCCCGCCGCGACCGGTCTCGGCTTGCCCACGCGGGCGGCGATCTTGTGCAGCACCTCGTCGGACTTGCCGAACGCGTGGGTTTTCGACACGGACTTCTCATTCGCAGGAAGCTTGTGTTGGAGATTGAGGTGGAGGGGATGCCGCTGCGTTTTGCCTTCCCCTGGACGAGCCTTCTGTGACCCGCTGCCCCCGACCATCGCCACCAGTTGACCTACGACCTCCTGCATGCTCTCGGCCTGGGCGCTCAATTCCTCCGACGCGCTGGCCGACTCCTCCGCGTTGGCGGCGTTCTGCTGGGTGACCTTGTCCATCTGGGAGACTGCGGTGTTGACCTGGTCGATCCCCTGGGCCTGCTCCTGGCTGGCCGCCGCGATCTCGCTGACCAGGTCCGTCGTTTTGCTGACGCTCTGGACGATCTCCTCCAGGACCTTGCCGACCTCCGTGGCGATGTCCACGCCGTTCTTGGAGTTCTTGACCGATTCCTCGATCATGCTCGCGGTGTTCTTGGCCGCCACGGCGACCTGGGCGTCCGCCTCCTTGTTGGTCCTGTCGATGAACGCGTACACTCCGTCGCGTACGGACTTTGCATCGGCCATCAGACTCTCGGCCGCAGGCCTGTGCTTCTTCATCTGCACGTCTCGCTGATCCCGGCTGATCTGGCGAAACACGTCCACCTGGCCCGCATAGGCGACCAGGGCCTGAAGAGCTTCGCCGGCACGCCGAACCGACAGGCCGCCTCTTTGTTCGTCCTTCCGGCGAGAATCTCCGCCAGGATGTCCCACTCTCTGGGCGACAGTTTCTCGAATCTCGCGCAGGCTGCCCGGCGTTCTGCGTCTTCCGTGCGGTCTCGCAGATCCTTCGCGACGGCGGCCTGCACCTGATCCAGAAAGAACTGTTCGTTGACCGGCTTCTGCAAGAAATGGAACGCCCCCTGGCGTATCGCGTCGACCGCCGTCGTGACATCGGCGTGCTCCGTCAGGAAAATCACCGGGGTGCGGCTCCCGTCTCGGCGCAGTCTGCGGTGGAGTTCCA
>DATIKY010000249.1:0-22493 GCA_035476995.1 Sedimentisphaerales bacterium
CAAGCTGTTCTTCCGGCTTGTCCAGCAGGCTGTGCAGACCGAACCGGTCCCCTATGATCGCCTGGTTCAGGTCGCAGGCAAACGTCGACTTCTGGGGCACAACCCATAGTGTGCACCTCAGTCAAGTAAATACCCCGTTCACGAAAAAACAGGCCCCGCATGCAGGCTTTTCACGCTCTAATTGCGGCCAAGCTCTGCGATCGCCCGGGCAACGCGGTCCCGATGCTCTTCGACGGGGCTGGGGTCTTTCGTGAAGGTCGTCATGTCTGTCGTCACATCGGCCGGAACGTCCAGCAACGCCCTGCAGCGGTTCTTTGTCGCTGCGTCGAGCTTGTCGCCCCTGGCTGCGATCCGCTTCTTCAGGATCACGAAATACTCGTAGTCCTCGATCCCGTCGCGGAGCATCTCCCAACGGATGCTGTCGACCGGCCCTTCGAGCACCGGTGCCGCAGGCCGGCCGTCGGCGGCCTTGACCGGCGGATAAACGAAGCGACCGTCGCCGTTGCCCCAGGGCCGCTTCTGCCCGGCCGGCGTGCTGTAGCCGCTCGTCCAGCCCATCGGGTCCTCGTACGGATTCTGGGGGCGATCCCGGTCAGGATAGGCGGCCGAACTGGTCCAGTAGTTGGTCTCCCAGACGAGGATGCCGTCGATCTTTCGCTGCCAGGTTTGCCAGAGCCAGACTCGCATCTCGGTGCCTGGGTGGTCGATGAAGAGCGTGCAGTAGGGGGCCTTCGGTCCGGTGCAGACGTACCACCAGAACTTCTCGCCTTGCTCGCGACGCTGCTCGGCCAGGTCGTGACGATAGTGGTCGGAGATCGGGCACCAGATGTTCGGACCGCCCAGCAGCGCGGGCTCGACCTGCTCGGTGAGCATGCGGTTGATGTCCGGCGCGGCGGCCTTGAGCTTGGCGAAGCCATTGTTCACGAAGGCGTAGTCTTTCGGGTCGGGTTCGTCGAACCAGTAGACGAACGCCTCGTCGAGCCAGCCTTTGGCCCGCAGGTGCTCCTGGATCTGCGAACAGTAGCTGTGGAACATGGCTTTGTAGTGCGGGGTCTCTTCGCCGAAGCCAAGCAGATCGGGCTCGTCTCGGGAATGGAAGGTGCCGCCGCCCATGCCGGGGATGCCCAGTCGGAAGGAGTTGAAGCCATAATGGTCGATGGCCCGCTCCATGGCCCTGTCCCAGGCGGTGAAGTCGAATTTCACCTGGAGTCTGTCCTTCTCGACCGGCGGCAGCTCCGGCGGCTCGAACCCGCCGTCTTCGATGAGTTCTTTGCCGATGGCGAGATCGGTCAGCGAGACGTCGTCGAACCAGACCAGTCCGGTGCCCTCGCCCTCATCCGTCCAGCGGGCGGCCCGCAGACGAAGCTGCACGAGCTTGGCGCCGCTCGGGAACGCCTTGATGACGCGGTCGAACTCCTGCCAGTGGCCGTTGCCGTCGAGAGCCATATCGTTGTTGCCGCCGGAGATCCACTTGCCCTCGCTGTCGTGGTGGTTCAGCGTCACGAGGAATACCTGCTCAGGCACCGCGGTGCGGTACCAGAATCGCAGTCGCAGGCCGGTTTCGGGGATCGGTACCAGCGGCTCATAGGATGCGTCCACGTTCAGGTCCGCGCGGTCGTCGAAGATCAGCAGGGAACGTTGGCCGCTGTGCTTTTCGTTCGTGACCGGCTTTCCGCCTTGCCACTTGGGTTTGGGCGGTCTCACGTCGGGCCAGGTCACCCGAATCGGGTCCAGCGGGGCAGGATCGTAGGGACAGATGTGGTGGGCGCTGTAGTTGGCCAGGTACTTCTCCAGGACCTGGCGTTTCTGTTGGGGATCGGTGACGCCGTGGTAGCGATAGGCCAGATCATCGCTGAACCCGAAGGCCGTGACGCAGGTCATGCGGTCGGGCAATTCGAAATCATAGACCTCGACCCGCAGCGGCGCCGCCACGCTGAGACCTGACGCGGTGATCCTGAGTGTGCCCTCATATATGCCGGGTCTGGCATCGCGAGGCACGTGGACGCGAACCCAGAACGGCTGGTTCTTGCCCGCTTCGAGGTTCATAGGACGATCGATGGGCGGCAGGGGATCGGGCCAGTAGCCTGCCACGGCGCTCTTGTCCGTCGGTCGCGTCACGTTGACGTAGCGCACCTCCAGGATCTCGACGCACGTCGCAGGAAGCGTTGCTCCCGACGGACCGCTCAGGGTTTCGGGCGTGATCGTCAGACTCCTGACGGCCGTTTCCGGCCGGATCACCAGTTGCGCCGCTTCGACTTCGTTCTTCGCCGCTCGGATCGTCACGGCCTGGCCTTGCGTTTGCGGAATCGCCATGTCCCGGCCGATCTTCCAGCCCGACGATGTCCACCACAAACCGACTTGTTCGCTCGATCCCGGCAGCCGCTGCCCCTTGACCGAGTTCAGGTAGTCCTCAGTCCCTCCGCAAACCGCGCATCCGCACATCAGGACCGCTACACAGAACACTCGTGCCCACATGCTTTGACCCTCTCAATCGAGTACCTGTTTCAGTCGCCGCCCGCATTGTCCGTCGGGGACAGGCGTGCGTCAAGGAGATTGGTCGGCGCATCACCGTCACCGTCGTCGCAACCGTCGCGGCAAACGACGGCTTGCCGGACGCGGGGCGTTGCGTTACAGTGGACGCGATGGCGGGGGAGGAAGGTTGTTTGCGAAGGGGATTGGAATGCGGTGGTTGTTGTGCGTTGTGTGTTTTGCAGTCGTCGTCCCGGCGGCGGGGGCTGCCCAAACCTACTATGTTGATTCGCATAGCGGCAGCGACGCTGCGGACGGCACGACGCTGGAGACGGCGTGGCGGTCGTTGGGGAAGGTCAACGCAGCCAAGCTGGGGCCGGGGGACAGCGTGTTGTTTCGACGGGGACAGAGCTGGCGCGGGACGCTCAAGCCCCAGAGCGGGGACGCGACGGCGCCCGTGATGTACGGGGCGTTCGGCAGGGGGCCCAGGCCCGCGCTGTTGGGGTCCGTGGCGGCGAATTCACCGAAAGACTGGGTCCGCACGGGCGGGGACGTCTGGGCCACGGCGGGGCTCGATCTGGCGGTGGACGTCGGCAATATCATCTTCGATGAGGGCGCTGCCGTCGGCGTGAAGAAATGGAGCGAGGCGGACCTGAGGCAGGCCGGCGACTACTATTATGACGCCAAGGCCAGGCAGGTGAAGCTCTGTTCGAAGGGCAATCCCGCCGAGGGGCATCGCAGCATCGAACTGGCCCTGCGGCGGCATATCATCGATCAATCCGGCAAGAGCTACGTCACGTACGAGGGGCTGGCCCTTCGGCATGGGGCCGCCCATGGCGTCGGCGGCTCGTCTGTGCGCGGGATCGTCGTTCGCGACTGCGACCTCTCGTATATCGGCGGCGGGCACCAGCATACGCGCGATGACGGCGCGCCCGTGCGGTTTGGCAACGGCGTCGAGTTCTGGTCGAGCGCGCGGGACTGCCTTGTGGAGGATTGCCGGCTGTGGGAGATCTACGACGCGGCCTTGACCAACCAAGGCAGCGGCGCAAACGTGCAGGAGAACATCGTCTACCGCCGCAACGTGATCTGGAACTGCGAGTACTCGTTCGAGTACTGGAACCGCGACGCGACGAGTCGCACCAGCAACATCGTCTTCGAGCACAACACGTGCGTGGGCGCTGGGTTCGGCTGGGGCCACGCCCAGCGGCCGGACCGCAACGGGCGGCACCTGATGTTCTACGATAATACCGCCGCGACGTCCGGCGTCGTCGTGCGGTACAACGTCTTTAGCAATGCGACCGACAGCCTGCTGTGGCTGCACGGTCGCGATTGGACGAGCGGCCTGACGATGGACTATAATTGCTGGCATCAGCCGGCGGGCGCGATCTGGCTGTGGGGCCGGACGAGCGTCGCTGCCGCGCAGTTCGACGAGTTCCGGCGTCAGCGGGGATTCGATCCGCACTCGATTGTCGCCGATCCGGGATTCGTCGATGCCAAGTCGCGAGACTATCGGCTGAGGCCGGAGAGCCCGGCGCGAGAGCTTCTGGACAGCGGCTTGCCCGCCGGGGCGCTGCCGTGAGGGGGTGGAATGGACCTTTTTGACGAAAGGGGGGCTGCATGAGCAGACGATGGGTCGCACTGGCGGCGTGTATTGCGGCGGGGCTGGCGGCTGCGGCGCGGGCGCAGGATTTGAAGAGCGTTGAAATCACGCCGTTCTTCGGCTATGGCTTCAGCGGCGGGTTCGAGGATGCCGACACGGGTGCAGACTACGACGTCGATGACACGGCCTGCTATGGCGGGATGGTCGATGTCCGCGTCAGCGAGAACAAGCAGATCGAGTTCTTTCTGAGTCGCCAGCGGACCGAGCTCCAGGCCGACGAAGGCCTGTTCGGCGGCCCGACGCTCTTCGACCTCGACATCGACTATTATCATCTCGGCGGCACGTACATCCTGACCGGCAACTGGTGGCAGCCGTTCGTCGTCGCGACCGTCGGCGCCACGCACATCGACCCCGACGTCTCCGGCTCGAACTCGCTCACACGGTTCTCGCTGGGCATCGGCGGCGGCGTGCGGCTCTTCCCGACGGAGAACTTCGGCCTCTATCTGGCGGGTCGCGGCCTGTTCACGTTCGTCGGCGGCGACACGCTGATCCAGAGCGAGGACGGAACCCTCACCGTCGAGATCGCCGGCGATACCTTCTGGCAGACGCAGCTTCAAGCAGGCGTGATCTTCGCGTTCTGACGAATGGACGGGCCGCTCACCGCTCGCGGACGGGCGTGAGTTTCCATTCCTTGTTGTTGAGCTCCTGCTGCGCGTTGGGATTGAAGCCGTACTGGTTCGTGTAGATCATGTCCCCGCCTTCGGTGGTCCAGCGGTACTTGTACTCGGAGGTGTCGCGCTCGACCTCCTTGGTATACGGGTTGACGTAGTCCTCCTGGCCGGTGAGCATCAGGTAGTCTTCGTAGCGGATTTCGGCCTGGGTCTTGCTGCGATGCTCGGCGATCTGCTGATCGACCGATTGAATGTACCGCATCGTTTCCTGCGACAATCGGGCCCGCTCGGCGCCGGCCCGGGACGCGCGGGCGAACCACTCGGGATTCAGACGCACCGACTGGCAGATGATGTCCAGCACCGGCTTCCACTGCTTGACCTCCCTGGCGGGGGACCGCAGCATCTGCGTGTGCTGGTTGTTCCACATGGCCGCCGAAGATCGCATGTCCACCAGGCAGGTGACCAGCCCCTCGCGGAAGCGCACGCCGCCTTCGGTGTACTCGACGATCATCCCGCCTGCGTCGTACCGGGTCGCGCCCAGGCCGAGCATCCGGATCTGCTCATCGACTCCCTGGTTGATCTTACGCATGACCTCGCTCAACTCCGGCATCGGTTTGACCTCGATGACATTGACGTCGGTGGCCGTCGGATGCAGAGTGCGAAACAGCCCCTGCAAGAAACCTGCGTAGTCCGGCATGGGCCGGACTTCCATGCCCTGGTACCGCGATCCGACGGGGAAGAGACTCGCGGTCATGCTGAACTGGGGATTGCGACTCATGTCGCAGTAGTTCCAGCCGGGGAGCCAGCGGAACATGACGGTGCCCGCAGGGTCCTTCTTGACCGCCAGGTCGCACTTGCCGTCGATGGAGTTGGCGGACCCGCCGGCCTGCATCGGATCGACGTGGAACAGGCCGCCTTCGACGATCCAGCCCGAGGGGACCAGGAAGGAATACGCGCGTTCTCTCGGTTCCCATTGCCGCTGGAACTGAACCATCGCGGCGCCGGCGTCCTTGTCGTTCGCGGACTCCTGGCCTGTGGTGGGCGTCGCGGGTTTGTTGCCTCGCAGACGCGAGAACATGCCTGCCTGCGCAGGACCGACCGATGTCAGGAGCAGCACGCACGTCAGTACACGAACTCTCGTCGTCATTCTCAACCTCCGGTTTTACAGGGCAATGTGGCCACTGGCCAACGCCATTCGACGCAAGAGTATGACAAGTCCTGTTGGAATAGGCAAGCGGAGATTCTCGCGGGGATGGCAGCGTAGACGTGCCTTCGTCTGCTTCGGCGAGGGCGTTCAGAACGCCCTCGCCGACAGGCCGATCACGGCTCCGCCGAGGATGAGCCAGGTGGAGTTGATCCTGTAGCGGATGAGCAGGACCAGGGACGCCAGGGCAATCCCGATCGTGACGACGTCGAAGACCGAGGCCCGGCCCAGTTGCCACGCGACCGCAGCCATCAGGCCCAGGGAGGCGGCGTTGACGCCGTCGAGCAGGCTGCTGATCCAGGGCGATTTGCGGATTCGCGGGATCAGCGGATTGGAGATTGCCACGAAGACGAACGAGGGGAGGAAGATGCCGAGCGTCGCCAGCAGGGCGCCGGGCGTACCGGCGATGAGATAGCCGATGAAGGTCGCGGTCGTGAAGACCGGGCCCGGCGTGACTTGTCCGATCGCGACCGCGTCGAGCAGTTGTTGGTCGGTGAGCCAGCCCAGACGCAGGACGAAGTCCGAGCGGAGGAAGGCCAGGAGGACGTAGCCGCTGCCGTAGAGGACCGAGCCGATCTTGAGGAAGGTGAAAAAGAGCACCGAGAGACTGGTGGCCGTCGCGATCTGGGGCGCTCCGGCGGCGCCGAGCGGCAGCAGCAGGACGCCCATCGTGCGACCCGCGAGCCGTCGAGCGTTCGAGAGCAAAGTGACGGCCAGTCCGCCGGCGATGAGCAGAACGATTTCGTTGATGCCGAGGAAATACAGCGCCACGACAGTTGTTGTGACCGTCGCCAGGACGGGCCCGCGAATTGCCTTGCGCCCCAGGCTCACGAGGGCTTGGACGATGATTGCGATCACGACGGGCTTGACGCCGTAAAGGAGCCATTCCGCCTGGGGCAGGGCGCCGAACCGCACGTAAACCCACGCCAGCAACAGCACGATGAGCATGGCCGGGGCGATGAAGCAGGCTCCACCGACGATCAGTCCGAGCCATCCGGCTTGTCGAAAGCCGATGTGAATGGCCATCTCGGTGGAGTTTGGGCCGGGGATCAGGTTCGTGGCGCCGACGAGGTCGAGGAATTCCTGGTCGCTGAGCCACTGGCGGCGTTTGACCGTCTCGTCGTGCATCATGGCGATGTGGGCGGCCGGCCCGCCGAACGCGGTGACGCCCAGTCTGAGGAACAACCGCGCCACTTCCGCCAGTCTGTTTGAAGAATGCTGATTCATATTCCCCCGAAAGCAACACCATTGTCGGGGCTGGTTTCTACCACAGACCCTTGCGGGTGTCCAGAGGGGAAGGTCCGCAATTGCGGGTCCCAGGAACCCCATGGAAGACTCCTGGATGATATTGACGCCCGACGGCGGGCAGGTGATAATCCCCGAGGTCCAAGACAGCCAACAGCAATCAGGCACGTGTCGTCGGAGAGAAGATGAAAGCAAGCCTCGGCACACTGCTCTCGGTCGTTCTGATCAGCGGAGTTGTTTGCGCGTCGACCTGCGGGGCGGCGCAAGCGAGCGGGGACTTCACCTTCTTCGCGATTGGTGATCCCCAGGTCAATCTGGTCAAGTGGGGGACCGCGGGGACGGAAGCTACGCTCGACGTCATGAACCAGCTTCCCGGCCGGCCTTTCCCGGCGGGCGTCGTCGTCGAAGAACCTCGGGGCGTGCTGGTGCTGGGCGATCTCGTCGACGACGTCCGCAATCCCGCAAACTGGCTGCGGTACAAGGAGTTGTTCGACGTCCGGGGCGGGGGACGCCTGCGGTACAAGGTCTATGAACTGCTCGGCAATCACGATCTCGGCGGCGAGGCGGGGAACAAGGGATTCAACTCCCTGCAACGGGAGTTCATCGAACGCAACCGGTCGCGTACGGGCTTGTTCCACTACGATCGTCACGGCTATCACTATTCCTGGGACTGGGGCCGGGTGCACTTCGTGAATCTCAGCGTCTTCCCGGGCAATGAGCCCCGGCCGGTCTACGACCGCGTCGCGCCGTGGAACGATCCGAGGCAAAGTCTCGACTTCCTGCGTGCGGATCTGGCTGCGCGAGTGGGCGACAGCGGCAGGCCGGTGGTGCTGAGCTGGCACTACGGACTCGAAGGCTGGGGCTTGGAGAAATGGTGGACGGTGCAGGACCTGGAGAATCTCAAGCAGACGATCCAGCCGTATAATGTCGTCCTGATTCTGCATGGACATGAGCATGCCTACAAGCGATACGAATGGGAGGGCTACGACGTGGTCATGGCGCCGGCTCCCCAGGTGGACCCGGTGGAGGCCCGAGGCGAGAAGGAGGGACGGCCGAAAGGGTTCCTGGTCGTTCGCTTCCAGGGCGATCGAATGGACGTCGCGCATTGGATGGCGGGCGATTGGCGGGAGCACTGGAGCAAGAGCATTGTTCGCTCGGTCGAAATGGGAAAGAGAGGCTCGAATGAAGGCAAGGAATAGACTCGCGGTTCTGGCGTGCGTTGGGTTGGGGCTGATGGCCTGTCTGTCGGCGACGGTGCGGGCCAGTGACTATGCGATCGGAGCGGACCTGTCGTTTCTGAGGCAGGCCGAGCAGAATGGGACGGTGTTCAAGGACGAAGGGCAGGCCAGGCCGGGCTTGCAGATCTTCAAGGACCATGGCTACAACTGGATTCGGCTGCGTTTGTTCCACACGCCGACTCGGCTGCCGAACAATCTCGAATACACGATCGCGCTGGCCCAGGACGCCAAGAAGCTGGGCTTCAAGTTCCTGCTGAATTACCATTATTCCGATACCTGGGCCGATCCCGGCAAGCAGTTCATCCCCAAGGCTTGGGAGGGCAAGTCACACGAAGAGCTTGTGAAGGCGGTCCTCGAATACACGCGTGACACGATCAAGGCGTTCGTCGACGCCAACGCGATGCCCGACATGGTGCAGATCGGCAACGAGATCAGCAACGGCATGCTCTGGCCCGACGGCAAGCTGCCCGTCAACTGGGACAACCTCGCGGAGCTGTTGCACGCCGGGATCGAAGGCGTTGAAGAAGGGCGGGGCGAGGCGCCGAAACCGCTCATCATGATCCACATCGACAAGGGCGCCAACCAGAAGACGACGAAGTGGTTCTTCGACAAGTGGCACTCGTACGGCATCCACTACGACGTGATCGGCCAATCCTACTACCCCTGGTGGCACGGCTCGCTCCTGGACCTGCGTGAGAACCTCATCTTCATGGCCAAAGAGTACAAGAAGGACATCATGCTCGTGGAGGTGGCGTACAACTGGCGGCCGGCGGAGTACCGCAAGAAGCGGCCGCCGTTCCCCGAGAGCTCCGAGGGCCAGCGGCAGTTTCTCGACGAGGTTCAGCGGTTGGTCCTGGCCACGCCGGATAATCGCGGCAAGGGCATCTTCTGGTGGGAGCCCGCGGTCCAGGGCGGCCTGCGAAGCCGGGGCTTCTTTGACGACGAAGGCAACGCGCTGCCGGTCATTACGGTCTTCGACCGCTACACGCGGCATTGAGGATTCGCAAGAGCGTCTGACAATCGCAGCCCGTTTGTAGTGTGCCCGTAAGGGAATCTCTTCTCGTCCTGCGAAAGAGGAGAAGATAACGCCTTACGGCGTCACTACGAACGCGATCATCGAGCAACTCGCTTGGCAATTCCCTCCAGTTGTAGTATGATGTCTGCTGCGTCGACGATGGTTGGGGCTGCTGGTTGATGAGCGTCCCTTTTCTTCACTCCTTTGTGGAATCGGGCTCGTGGAGATCGTCGGGCGGGTTCTGAATGCATGGGTCTTGAGAGATAACGACCTCGATATGAAATCGAATGGAAGGTCTTTGTATGTCGTGTTCCTGGCGGGCATCGCGGCGGTGCCTGCGATGGCGACCGACATGTACCTGGCGGCGATGCCGGTCCTGGCCAAGCAGTGGGGCGTGCCGGACAGTCGGGTTGCGCTGTCGCTGGTGCTGTGGTTCGTCGCGTTCAGCGTGTTTCTGCTGGTCTGCGGCCCGCTGTCGGACAAGCACGGCCGGCGGCCGGTCCTGCTGGCGGGCCTGGGCCTGTTCACCGTCGGGACGGTGGCCTGCTCTTTGGCGACGAGCGTTTGGCAGTTGATCGCGTTCCGCATTCTTCAAGGGATCGGCGCCGCGGGCCCCTCCTCGATGTGCATGGCCATCTGCCGGGACCGGTACGAGGGCGTGCAGCGAAAGCACGTCCTGGCCTGGATCGGGATCATTCTGGGCCTGATGCCGATGATCGCGCCGAGCATCGGCGCCGCCATGCTGCGATTCGCCAGTTGGCGCGGAATCTTCGTCACGCAGGCGGTATTGGCCGCCGCGGCGCTGCTGGTCTCGTGGCGACTCTATCGCGAGACCGCGGTCGAGCGGGTGAGCGGCCGTTTCCTGTCGCTGATGGGCCGCTACGGCCGGCTGGCGAAGAACACCCGCTACGTCCTGGCGGTTGCCGTGATGGGCCTGATCGTCGGGCCGTTCTTCGGCTTCATCGGCTTTGCCTCCTTCGTCTACACCAAGATCTACGGCCTCTCGAACGAGGTCTTTGGGCTCCTGTTCGGGCTCAACGCACTGATGGGCATGTCCGGCGCGTTCGCCTCCACGCGTATCACGAAGTGGATGTCGGACACCGCTCTGCTGACGGTCTGCATGGTCGGCGGCCTGCTCGGCGGGGCGGTCGTTCTGCTCTGGGGCGGCCGGCACTATGCGACCTTCGCCGCCGGGATGTGCCTGGTGACGTTCTTCTGCGGGATGAGCCGGCCTTTGAGCAACCACCTGATCCTGGAACAGGTTCGCACGGATATCGGCTCGGCGTCCTCGTTCATCGTCTTCTACCATTTCATGGTGGGAGCGGTCTGCATGAAGATCGTGACGGCGCCGTGGCGTGACCCGATCCGGGCCTTCGGCGTGCTGGCGGTCACGATGCCGATCTTGATCCTGACAATCTGGCCGCTGTTGCTGCGGCTGCTCAATACGCGACACGAAGTGGCGGTCGTGCCGCCTCCGGCCTTTGACAATGGCGTGCAGCGAACGTAGACTGTCGCTGCGGCATGGAGAACAGGAACCCGCGTGGGTTCTGAATGGTTGCCGCCGCGTGGGTGGCAGCCCGAATAATCAATAATCCTTCATCGATCATCAATGATAAGACGAGTTTGTGTCTATTGCGGCAGCGGGGCGGGCGGGCATGACGGGTATGCCGACGCCGCCCGGGCATTGGGACGTGCGCTCGTTGAACGCGAGGTCGGACTGGTCTTCGGCGGCGGGCGGATCGGAATGATGGGCGTGTTGGCCGAGACCGTCCTGGCCGGCGGAGGCGAGGCCATCGGCGTGATCCCCAGGCACCTGGAGGAGAAGGGCCTGGCCCTGACGAATGTGACCTCGCTGCGGGTTGTCGAGACCATGCACGCGAGGAAGGCTCTCATGGCCGAGCTGTCGGACGCCTTCATCGCCATGCCCGGCGGCTACGGCACGGCCGAGGAGTTCTTCGAAGCACTCACCTGGGCCCAGCTCTCGCTGCACGTCAAACCCTGCGGTCTGCTCAACGCCAAGGGCTACTTCGACCACCTGATCCGCTTCATCGATCACGCTGTACAGGAGGGTTTCATCCACGCGACGCACCGCACCCTGATGCTCGTGGCCGATTCCCCCCAAACCCTGCTGGACCGGCTCTCCGCCTACGTGCCCCCGTCGCTCGACAAAGTCGCCTGGGCGACGAAGGTGATGAAGGACGTATAGGGGCTGACTTGCGAGGGAGCGCCTACACATCTCGGGCACTCACGTCAGGATAGCAGCCCTCGGATGCGGTCGAATTCAACGCACACCTGGACCAGCGAATCCGGAGGGGCCATCAATCTCTTTCCTTCTTTGCATGCCGTGGCCAACTTGTCGGCCAGTGGATGACATGCGGATTCAGACCCCTTGAACGCATGACTTGCCTTGTATTGCTGATCCTCACTCACCGTGATGCCGTCGAGATATGCCAGCCACGTTTCGAGATGCCATTTCGGTATCACGTAGACGACGGCCTCATTGGCCTGACGACCAGCGACGGGAGGTTGCGCCTGCCGGCAGGCATCCTCCAATTCCTTGTGGTGA
Organism: Sedimentisphaerales bacterium; assembly: GCA_035476995.1. Classification (GTDB taxonomy): domain Bacteria; phylum Planctomycetota; class Phycisphaerae; order Sedimentisphaerales; family Anaerobacaceae; genus PLanc-01. The sequence continues at coordinate 12,009 of DATIKY010000249.1, forward strand.
GCCAACACGGTTCCTGTATCGGCGTCGATCACCACAATGAGAATGGTCCTGGCATGACGGGTTCGGCATGCCTTCAACTGATCCGGGTACTCGTCCCGTACATGCTTCTCGCCCGCTCCTCCGGAACCGGTGTGTGGATATGGGATCACCCGGATAGGAGGCTCCTTGATTCCCCAACCTCTCTTGAGAAACCGGCGTATGAAGACTTCCTGGAGACGGTCTTCACAGAGGAGTATGATCTGAGAGGCTCTGCTCATCTTCCCAACCTCGGGCCATGGTCTCGGCCGCGGTAAGTCCATCTGTGACCGGGTAGTTCTTCGTCACGATGTGGCCTGCGTCGGAGCGGGAGAAGAGGATCTCCGTGCCATTGACCATTTTGTTGATGATCTCGGGATGGTGGGAGATCACAATCGCCTGGCGATCATCTTTCTCCTGACACAAATCCTGCAACTCTTGCACCCATGGCTGAATCTCTCGAAGAGACACGAAGTTGTCTGGCTCATCAATCAGGAGCACGGAGTGACTGTGCTTCAGAGAATACAGGATCACATAAAGAATGATCAACTGCCGTTGACCATCGGAGAGATCGCCAAATGAAATGTTGCAGTCGCGACCACCCAGGCGGAATGTGGTTGTTAGTTTGCGCGAGTCGCCGGATTCCTTCAGACTCAGCGACTGGAATCCTGGCAAGACGTCCTTCAGGGCCTCCCACGCCTCGTAGCCGATCCCTGGGTTTTCTTGGAACGCATGCCTGTACCACTGAGCAAAATTCTGCGCATTCGGCAACAGCCGCCGGGTCTCTCCCGTTGCCAAATCTTCCACCAAGGCTGGAATCGGATGTACGAGCAGCCACTTGTTCACACTTTGGCGGAACTGGATCAATGGCCCGTTGTCGTTTCGCTCGGCAATAGAGGGGATCAGTGACCTCGCCCAATCCGCGCCAAACTGGGTGCCCTCTTCGGCCTCTCCGCTGTCTCGATTGACTCGATACAAGTGGGCTTCCCTGCCATCAAATCGAAAGAACGATTTCCCTTTCCATCTGAGATGCTCTTGTTGGACGCGGCAGAGCCGCTGTCTTCGGTCGCACTCAATGGCCAGTTCATAGTCGTATGGGTCTCCGTCGATAATCATCGCGATGCCAATTGACTGTGTGTTCTTGCTCTGCCAGAGCGTCAAGTCATCGGGCGAGAAGACATCTCCCACGTTGTTGCCATCGAGCACGCGTTGGACTTTGCACAGCAGGTCGACGACGGACGATTTGCCTGTTCCGTTGCTGCCGAGCCACAACTGGTTGGCTTGCAGGTCGAGTTGGAAATTGACCAGACACCGGAAGTTATCTGCATAGATCTTCTTGATCACGGTTCGCCCCTTTCTGGGATCAGAACGCCGGTCAGCACGCCGCGAGTCCAGCGTTTCTCACCGATAGGGGGCATGATACAACCACCACTACTCTCGGGCAAGTGGCAAGGACCGCTCGCAAAGGGCGACTTTCTGGCGAAAACGCAGAGAAATGGCGGAAGTCGCATGACTTCTCGAACGGATTCCGTTAGAGTCGGTAGAAGCAGACAGGTACGGATGTAGGCGGATTGTGGATTTCGTGTTTTTCGACCCAGCGGGTTTCTGAACGGAGGTTACTTGGCAAAGAACCAGTACAGCTTTGAAAAACGCAGGCGGGAGATTGAGAAGAAGAAAAAGAAGGAGGAGAAGGAGGCGAAGAAACTCGAAAAGAAGGACTCCTCGGCGGACGCAGACCCGGATTCCCCTGCGAACGAAGGCGAGAGCGAGGCCGACGGTGCGGAGCCGGCCTGACGCGCCGCCCGGCGGGATGCGATGCTTCGCTGCGGCAGACTCCAGGAGAGCACGCCCGAGGCGGTCGTGCCAGGGAGATTGGTCGCCTTGGCCAGCAGCATGATGGATGATGCCTCGCATTTTGTTGGGGTGTGCCGGGCACACCCTCCAGGCTGCCGGCCCAAAGCGGAAAACGCCCGGCCGAAGGCCGGAATCCGGATCGATCCGTCCTTTTCCTTCGCTGTCTTGGACACCCGCCTGAGCCTGAGGGCCCGCCGCGGGAGGGGGCACAGGCACGGTCCTGCACCCCGCGTCCGCAAGAGGATCCACAGCCTTTCTTGACTCCTTCGCGATGGTATAATACCCAGGTTGACAGCGGCTGGGAACGTGCGGTCGGCAGGAATAGTGTGCGTTCTGTGCGAAAGGTGCGTATGCGCGTGATTGTGACGACGGCGTTCTTGCTGTGTTGCAGCAATGTCTTCATGACGTTCGCCTGGTATGGGCATCTGAAGAATCTGGCCCACAAACCCTGGATACTGGCGGCTCTGATCAGTTGGGGGATCGCGTTCTTCGAGTACATGATCCAGGTGCCCGCCAACCGGATCGGGCATGAGGCCCTCAACGTCGGCCAGCTCAAGATCCTCCAGGAGGTCATCACGCTGGCGATCTTCGTGCCGTTCTCGGTGCTGTACATGAAGGAGCCGCTCCGCTGGGATTACCTCTGGGCGGGTCTGTGCATCCTGGGAGCCGTGTTCTTCATCTTCCGAGGGAAACTGTTCGGCGCCTGAGGGTCCGGCGACGCCTTGTCGGCAATCGGGGCCACAATCGGATTCCTGCGCCGCCAACGTCTTTACCTCGCAGAGCGCATGGGCTATGATGCCCCGGCAGTCGTTGGACGGAATCGATCGCGTGCAGTTTGAGGATGGACAAGATGGACGAACGGGTGCTTCTGCGGCGGGCGGAGGATGTCACCTATCAATCGCTCGGGCCGGGCGAGGATACGGTGATCCTGTGTCTTCGTACGGGGCAACTCCACACGTGCAACGAAACCACGCGGGCGTTCCTTGACGCGCTCGAACAGCCGCAGACGTTCGAGGCGGTGTTCGATCGTCTGTACGGCCAGTACGAGGTTTCGCCGGAGAAGCTCAAGGCCGACATGATGCATTTGCTGGAGAGCCTGATTCGGGAGGGAATCGTTGTCGCCGATGCGTGACCAGTCCGTTCCTGCCTCTGTCGTATCCGACGCGAATCCTTCGATAGGGAGGCTCGCCGGGGCGGTACTGGCGACCCACGTCACGTTCGTCGCGGCGGTCATCCCGCTGCTGGACAAGTTCCTGACTCTTGAACGCATGCTCCGACGGCTGACCCCCAGGCGACCGTCGCGGCTGTACGAGGGGACGGACCTCGTTCTGATCAGCCGGATTGTGCATCGTCGTCTGCGAAGACCGATCCACATGCGCCGACGGGCGTGCCTGCGGCTCAGTCTCGTCGTCTACCACTTCGCCCGCCTGGCCGGCGCGGAGGCGGTCTTTCACGTCGCGGTCTTTCCGCCCTCGACAGACCCCAAGCGTCTCCACGCGCACAGTTGGGTGACGGTGGGGGACGTCTGTCTGTGCGATCCACCCGAGGGACCGGCGGCCGAGATGATGCAATATGGGGCTGGACACCCGCGGAGGAACGCATATAATTCCGTCCAAGTTGTATGATCCGAACTTGTTGATAAGGAGAAACCGAATGAATCCGACGCACAAGAGCAACGAAGAGACAGCCAAGAAGGTCTATGTCGAGCCCACCCTGGAGACGGTTGAGCAACTCCAGGATGTGACGGAAGGCATTGTGCCGGTTGTGACAGGGGCGGTGCCGGTCTAATCGGGCGGCGGCTCGATGGGCAGAGCAAGTGTATGATGGGAAGTGAATGCCCGGGCCGGCCCCGGGCATTTGTATATTCTCTCCACTGTGGGCCAGGAAGGAAGATCATCGGGATCGTGGATTGTCTGTCGGATCACTTCACTATCGGCCGAATCTCCGTCAAGGTCACATCTGATTCCGCTCGATTGCTGGGGCCGGTGCAGGGCGTTCTTCGCTTATGGAACCCCCTGGGCCATGAACACCCGTTTCATCTTCATCTGCGGTATGGCTCAGAGCCTTCGGGGTGGAAGGCCGACTCCCTGCGTTTGTTCTGGAGCGGCCTGCTTCGCGGGGACATCCCGAGCGAGCTTCACACAAACTCGACAGGTCGGGTGACGCGCGTTCCGGGGCGGGCCTGGGGCCGTTTGGATTTCGAACGCAGGACGATGGAAATCGTGTGTCGGCCGGGCCAGGAAGGCTGCGTCTACGATGGCTGCCTGACGCCGTTGCTCTGCGAGCTCCTGGCGCACCTTGGGCATTTCGTGATTCACGCCGCATCGCTGGCGATGGAGTGGCAGGGCAGCAGGGTGGGGGTTCTTCTGGCCGGCGTAAGCGGGGCCGGCAAGACGACGACGTCGCTCGCCCTCGCTCACGCGGGCATGACCTTGCTGGCCGACGATATGAGCTTCATCGAATCCCGTGGTTCGGATGGCGACCGGGTGGGTCTGTGGGGTCTGCAACTGACCTGCAAGGTCCACGACAACACCCGGCGGCTCCTGCCTTGGTTGGATGCCTGTCCGGCCGGACCGGCGCGAGTGGACGGAGAAACCTGCGTCCATGTCGCGGAGGCCGTGGGGGATTCGGCCGGGGTGGTGGCGGACCCGAGGTTGTTGCTTTTGCTGGGACCGCGATCCAACGGGAATCATGTCCTGATGCCATTGGACAAGACGCTGGCGATGACGACGCTGACCCGCGAGAACATCCGTGCCTACGAGCATCGGGCCGACGGCTCGGCGGGCCTCGCGTTTCGCGCCCTCGGGCAGCTCGTCGCCCAGTGCAGGACCTGTCGTCTCTGTGTGGGCGAACCTCTCTCTACCCTTGCCGCACAGATTCGCGGCCTGCTGGAAAGCCCTGCATGAAAGGCAATCCATTTCATGCCTGGCTGCTCGCGTTGTCGGACCCTGACGGGCGACGGGCGCTGCCCTCGCATCCGCTGGCGGTCGGGCGATGGGTGGCCCTCTGGGAACGAGCAGACTATCACGGCGTGTTGCCGGCGGCGGTCGCCAACGCCAGGCGAATCCTCACGACGCTGGGAGGGGACGGGCTTGCCGCAATGGAGGCGTCGCTTCCCGGCGTGAGGAATCGACTGATCGGCCGCGCGGCGCTGAGCTTGGCGATCCGCTCGCAGATTCGTCAGATCGCCGACGAGTTCCAGGCTCACGCCGTTCCCGCCGCGGTGCTCAAGGGGGCGGATTTCGCCGATCGGCTGTACCCCGACCCGTCGTTGCGGCCCTTCACAGATCTGGATCTGCTGGTGCCCGAGCAAAGGGTCGCCGAGGCAGAGGCAGCCATGTCCCGGCTCGGGTATACGCCGTGCGAGGCCTCGATGAAATACCACGGCGGGTATGGTGAGCGAAGCTGGGTCCGCCCGAATCGTCGTGAAGGAACCGTCGAGATCCATTGGAACCTCGTCAATTCTCCGACGATTCGCAGGGGGGTGAGCGTGGCGTGGGAAGATCTGGCGTTCGAGGATGGTCCTGGGACGGACGATAGTCTTTGCCGGCCGACGCCCCCTGCCCGCCTGCTGATCGCGGCCGTGCATGCCGCCGCCAGCCATGGATTCGACCGGCTCGGTCCCTTGCACGACGTTTGCCTGGCGGCCCGTCGGTGCGAGAGCCCGGCCGACGGACAATGGCTGGCGCAGGCGTCTCGACGCACGGGTGCCGAGTTGTCGCTGGCGGTTTCGCTGGCCCTGGCCCGGCGTCTGTTCGACGAGCCCGCGTGTTCGCGCCTCCAGGCGGCGATGCGCCTGCCCCGTCGGGGGGCCTGGAGCCTGTTGTTGACGCCCGGCGTGGTCCTGCGGGGCCACCGGCGTCTGGATTCCCCAAGACGACAGTTGTTTCGGGAGTTGCTCAAGCGACGATGCAGATCTTGCTCCTAGTACCGGTTCCTCCGAGGACCAGTTGGCCCAAGGGACTCTATCGCGACTGGTCGTTCGATACCCATCTGGCGTGCGCCGCGACGGTGCTCCGGCGGGCGGGACACGAGGTCCGTATCCTCCATCGCGAAGAGCAGCTCATCAAGCTCGGATTCGACTGGGACCGGGCCGAGACCGAATTGCGGAGTCTGCTTGAGGAGTTCCGTCCGGCTATGGTGGTTCAGTCGGTGGCGACGCCCGCGATGCCGGAGGCGGCGCAGATCGCCCGGTGGGTCAAGGAGATCGCGGGAACCCACACGATCAACGTGCTGTGCGGAACCCATCCTTCCGGCGTGCCGGAACTTGTGTTGTCCGAGAGCGCGGATGTGGACGCGGTTGCGGTCGGCGAGTTCGAAGAGACCCTGCGGGACGTGGCGGACAAGGGGCCCTCGCCGGAGGTCCCCGGACTCGTCGTGCGGCACGACGGCCGATTCGTCCGCACGCCGCAACGGCCCACGGCGTACGATTTGGACACGCTTGGACCGCCGGCCTACGATTTGTTGGACATGGAGTTCCAGAAACAGCGCAATCCCTGGATGATTCGCTACTTGAGTCTCTCCAGTTTCAACATCCGCACCTCGCGGGGCTGTCCGAACCGCTGCGCGTTTTGCGCCGAGCATCTGGTCGGGGGCCTGGGCGTTCGGTTCCATTCGCTCGACTACGTCCTGCAGCAGGTGGGCTATGCCTGCGAGCAGGGCTTCGAGGCAGTGCACTTCGAGGACGAGACCTTCGCAGCCGACCGCGGTCGGCTGCTGGCGATCTGCGAGGCGATGCAGCAGCGCGGGTTCCACAAGAAGCTCAAGTGGGATTGCCTGATGCGGGTGGATCAGGCTCAGCCGGAGTTGCTGGCGGCGATGAAGGCGGCCGGGTGCATCCAGATCGAGTACGGCTTCGAGAGCGGCTCGGACAGGGCCCTGCGAGGTGTGGGCAAGAACGCCACCGTCGAACAGAACCGCAGGGCGGTGAGCCTGACGCGCCAGGCGGGGATTCGCATCTTTGCCGACATCATGGTGGGCCTGCCCGGCGAGACACGCGAGGACCTGGACGCGACCGTGCGATTCCTTCGCTGGGCCAGGCCCGAGATCCTCAGCGCCGGTCGGCTGCTGCCGATGCCGGGGACTGCAATCTACAACCGCCTGTCCGAGCGCGTTCGGGCCTCCCTGCCCTGGGAAGGCTACAGCTACACGTCGCAGCCGGGCTTCGCGATCAACTTCACCGACGTGCCGGACGACCAGTTCGAGCGGTGGTATCGCGACTTCTTCAAGTACATGGTCAAGCCGCACAACACGCTGGCTCTGCTGCGGGACACGGGCACAACCGACGAACGGGCTCTCGTTCAATACCGTCGCACCCTGCGTCGCTTCGCCTGGCGTCATCCCTTGCGGGCCCTGCGTCTGCCGATCCGACGCGAAGCTTACTCGACATCCGTGTCGTAGACGTGGACGGTCTTCCAGTTCTGCTGGTTCTGCTCGATGAACTTCAGGTGGTCGGCGGCCTTCTGATAGCGGTCGTGGTCCTGCTTGCTCGCAAAGACGATATGCAGGCCGACGTCCCAACCGCGGACGTTGACCTCGCGGGCGTGCTCTTCGACGAGGGTTCCGGCGGCGAAGAATGTGACGCCGGGATGATCTCGCAGGTATTTGCAGCAGTCCGCGACGAGTTTCTCGCGGGCGGCCGGGGAGTTGTCGTGCAGGGTGAAGTAGACGTTGTGGGCCAGGGCAGGGGGTTTTGCCTGCCGGCGCACTTGCTCATTGCCGCATCCGCACATCGCCAAAGCCGCCGCCGCGAAGAACACCATGCGATGACTCATTCTAAACCTCCGGAAATACGCCCATGATAGGGGTCCGTCGGGCCCGGTCAAGCGGAAAGCCGGCGAACAGGGATCTGGGAGTGGAAGAGAGATCTGTTTCTATACGCCGGCCCTCGTCTTGGATAGAATCTGCGGATGGTTGATTTGAACGATACGAGGCAATTCCTGCCGATGTCGCGGGAGGAGATGGCCCGCCGGGGCTGGGACCGGGCCGACGTCATTCTGATCACGGGCGATGCCTACGTGGACCACCCGTCTTTCGGCATGGCGTTGATCGGCCGCTGGCTCGAAAAGCTCGGCCACCGCGTCGCGATCCTCGCGCAGCCCGACTGGCGGAGCGTGGACTCGTTTCGTTCGCTGGGCGCGCCGAGGCTGTTCTGGGGCATCACCTCCGGCTGCATCGATTCGCGGCTGAACGACTACGCTTCGATGGGCAACCGCCGCCAGGCGGACGTCTACAGTCCCGGCGGGGCAACCGGTCTGCGACCGGCGCGGCCCTTGCTGGCTTACGCGGCCCGCGCCCGCGAGGCATATCCGCAGGTTCCGATCGTTCTCGGCGGCCTGGAGGCCAGCCTCCGCAGGCTCGTCCACTACGATTACATCTCGGACAAAATGATGCGGTCCGTGCTCGTCGACGCCAAGGCGGACCTGCTGGTCTTCGGCATGGGAGAGCTTGCGGTCGCGGAGATCGCACGACGCCTGGATCGCGGCGAGCCGGTCGATTCCATGACGGACATCCCAGGCACGGCGTACAAAGTGGTCCGGAATGTGGCTGTGCCCGAGGATGCCGTACGACTGCCCTCGCTGACGCAGCAGGCCGAGAACAAGGGTTTGGTGATGGAGGCTTATGAACAGTACCAGCGCGTTTGTAGTGTGCCCATAAGGGCATATCCTCAATCGGAATCGCTGAAGATAACGCCTCACGGCGTCACTACGAACGGACCTCACGCTACCACTGTGGCAGGCCGGCCGGTCGTGCAGGACCAGGACCCCGGCATGATCGTCGTGATGCCGCCGGCCAGGTGCTTGACCGGCGAGGAACTCGACGGTCTGTACGACCTGCCGTTCACGCGGCAATGGCACCCCCGCTACGACAGCGAAGGCGGGATCGCGGCCCTGGAGCCGGTGGCCTCCTCGATCACGACGCACCGCGGCTGTTATGGCGGGTGCTCCTTCTGCTCGATCTACTTCCACCAGGGCAAGGAGATCACGTCCCGCAGCATCCCATCGCTGCTGGCGGAGGCCGATCGCATCGCGGCCGACCCGCGCTTTCGCGGCACGATCAGCGACATCGGCGGGCCCACCGCCAACATGTACGGCACGAGCTGCGCCGCCGACGAGCCGTGCGCGCGGCCCAGTTGCGTCTACCCTTCGCTGTGCACGAACCTGAACCTCGACTTCGGGCCGCTGCTGGAGATGATGGAGGCCTTCGTCCGGTGGAAGGAACGGGGCATCGGCGCTCCAGTGTCGCGGGCATCTTGCCCGCGATCCGAGGGCGGGACGCCCTCGCCGCGCAGGCACGTCTACGTCGCTTCCGGCGTCCGGCACGACCTGGCTTTGCAGAGCCCCGAATACCTCGACATGCTCGTCAAGCACTTCGTGGGCGGGCATCTGAAGGTGGCGCCGGAGCACTACTGCGATCGAATCCTGGGGCTGATGGGCAAGCCCACGTTCGAGAGCTTTCGCCAGTTCGAGGCTCGATTCGACGAGGCCTGCCGCAAGGCCGGGCGGGAGTACTATCTGGTGCCGTACTTCATCAGTTCGCATCCCGGCTGCACGCTCGACGACGCGGTCAAGCTGACGGAGTACCTGGTCTCTCGCAAATGGCAGCCTCGCCAGGTCCAGGATTTCGTGCCTGTGCCGCTGACCCGGTCGACCGCGATGTACGTCGCCGGCCAGGACGCAAAGGGGCGGAAGATCCACGTTCCCAGCGGCCGGCACGAGAAGCGGCTCCAGGCGGCTCTGCTCCAGTACTACCGCGACGCCAACGCCAAGCTCCTGACAGAGTACTTGCGAACAGGCGACCACGCCGGTCTCTTGAAGGAAATGCAGCGGATCTGGACGGCTAACCATCGTCGAAAGCGATGAAGACCTGTTGAGATGCGTCGTACGACCGGGAGGCGATCCGCCAGTTTGCGACGGCTTTTTGTCGTGTGGGCCGGTTTTCGCGGGGAATCCAGGCGATATTCCGCCTTCTGTGCAGGGGGATATTGCGGCCGCCGATTCTCGCCGGTAGACTCGGACCCCTATGTGCGGCCCCTGCCGATTGATGGCGCGGCAGGGGGGATGCATGAAAGCAGGACCGCGAGGTCCGGCCGCGGGTCGAGCTGGGGAGCGACGACGAACGCCGGATGCTCAGTAAGGACTCGACAATATGGCATTCGGAATTCTCCCGACAGGGGGGATTGCAGGGTCGGCCGGCCCGCTCGGTCTGATCGTTCACCATGGTCTGCTGCTGTTCGCGGTGGTCAATCCCATCGGCAATATCCCTGTGTACGCGGATTTGACGCGGGAGTTGGAGATTCGCGAACGGGGCAACGTCATGAGGCTGGCGGTCCTCACGTCGCTGTTTGTCGTCACGATCTTCGCGCTGGTCGGTGACTGGAGCCTGGTCCATCTGTTCAACGTCACGGTGGGCGAACTCGAAATCGCCGGCGGGATCCTGTTGTTCACCGTCGCCCTTCGTGGCGTGATGAGCCAGGGACGAATGGCACTGCCTTGATCGTGGTTGGCGCGGAGCTTGGGCGGCGGTGCCAGAGGCTGTGGTGCCATTTCATCGTGGATGAAGATCTTGCTCTGCGCCGTCAGATCGGTATCATGGTTTTGGCCTTCCTTGGCCGAT
>DATIKY010000250.1:0-2330 GCA_035476995.1 Sedimentisphaerales bacterium
TCTTCGAGACTGGAGGAGGTCTCCTCAAGGCCCGCCGCCTGCTCAGTGGCTCCTTCGGCCAGCGACTGCGAGGCCGACGAGACCTGACCCGATGCGGAGGCCACCTGCTCGGCGCCGTCGGTCAACCCGGCGATGATCCGGTTGATCGGCTTGGTGATGCTCCGAGTGATGAAGACGGCGGCGAGAACACCGGCGATCACGGCGCCGATTCCGATCAGGTTGATCATCAGAGTCGCCACGGCGACCTGGGCGTCCGTCTCCTTGTTGGTCCTGTCGATGAATGCGTACACTCCGTCGCGTACGGACTTTGCATCGGCCGTCAGACTCTCGGCCGCAGGCCTGTGCTTCTTCATCTGCACGTCTCGCTGATCCCGGCTGATCTGGCGAAACACGTCCACCTGGCCCGCGTAGGCGACCAGGGCCTGAAGAGCTTCGCCGGCACATCGCTTGGCATCCGCATCGTTCATCACAGACCGGCACTGCTCCAGGGTCATCCTCGTCGCTTCGATCTCGTCCACCCACCCCTTTGCCACGGCGTCCTGCTGTTCTGGCGTGATCGCCAGGAGATACCTCTGCGCACCGACCCGGGCGCGATGGAAGGCGTCCATGACCTGCTGAGCCAGAAGCGTCTTCTGGACGGCATCCAACTCCGTCATCTTGCCCTTGTCGGAGTCCTGGGATCGCTCCTGAAGCAACTGCTCACGGCGGGCAATCAGTTTCTGGACATTCTCCTGCACTCTGGTCGAAGCCTCGGCGAGCGCCCTGCCGGCGGCAGCCTTGCTTTGCTCCAACTCCGCGTATTCCGTGTTGGCGGCCATAAAGGCCTTCGCGCTGTCCGCCACCGCATCGGCGTTGCGTCGGTTCTCTTCGGAATGCATCAGGGCCTTGGCTTCCTCCATCTCCTCGATCGCGCTGCGATTGGCCACCTGCGAAGCCTCCAGGAAGCTGTCATCCTGATAGACCTTCAGGCGAAGCGCGGCCACCTGCCCTTCCAGCGAAAAGGCCAACGCATTGTTGACCTTCTTGGCGATCTCAAGCTGCTCGGCGATCGCCCCCATCTGACGGACCGTTCCGTTGAGGCTCAGATAGCCCGTGACCCCAACCACCAGCAGAAACACGATTACCAATCCAAACCCCAACACAATTCTCGTCGCCAGTTTCATGTTCTTGAACATCTTCGTCTTCTCCTCTTGTTGTGCGGTTGTTTCTCATTCCACTTGCGTCACTGCCCCTGCATCACGGCCAGTTCCTCCCGAATCAGGACCTTGTCGATGTCCAGGAGGATCTTGACCGCCTCGCCCACCTTGCCCATGCCCAGGATGAAATCCGTGTTCACGCTCGCATCGAACGCGGGCGGCTCCTCGATGGCCTCGGCGCGGATATCGAGGACCTCGCGGACCCGATCCACGACAATGCCCGTGCTGAGTTTGCGAGTCTCGTGAGCGGTCTCGACCACGATGATGCACGTCTCGTCGGTGACCTCGGTCGTCTCCATGCCGAACTTGACGCGGAGATCCACCACCGGAATGACCTGCCCGCGGAGGTTGACGACCCCCTTGACGTAGTGCGGCGTCTGCGGCACCGCGGTGATGTCCATGTACCCGATGATCTCGCGGACCTTGAGGATCTCCACGCCGTACTCCTCGGCCCCCAGGGCAAACGTAAGATACTTGTTGTCGTTCTTCGGGCTGTCGGCCGCCCGATTGTGCTTGGACTCGGTCATGTCAGTCATGCTCTCACCTCATTGTCTTGTGGTTGGCCACGATTTCGCTCGTCCGACGCAGCCGGCCTTCCGTTATGCCGCGACGGTCCTCGATGCCGAACACCTGCAGGAGGAATCGACCTCTAACACGGGCTTCTCTATCGGAAAACTCCCCAGAATGCCTGGGGTTAACCACGGTGTTTCGCCGGTTTCCATCCGCTGAGAAGCAACAGGCAGACCAGTTCCGCCAGGGAGCCGACGCCGGCCTTCCTCATGACGTTGGCCCTGTGGAACTCGATGGTCTTGACCGTAACGCCGAACCGACGGGCCGCCTCCTTGTTCGTCTTTCCGGCGAGAATCTCCGCCAGGATGTCCCACTCCCTGGGCGACAGTTTTTCGAATCTCGCGCAGGCTGCCCGGCGTTCTGCGTCTTCCGTGCGGTCTCGCAGATCCTTCGCGACGGCGGCCTGCACCTGATCCAGAAAGGACTGTTCGTTGACCGGCTTCTGCAAGAAATGGAACGCCCCCTGGCGTATCGCGTCGACCGCCGTCGTGACATCGGCGTGCTCCGTCAGGAAAATCACCGGGGTGCGGCTCCCGTCTCGGCGCAGTCTGCGGTGGAGTTCCA
>DATIKY010000251.1:0-6593 GCA_035476995.1 Sedimentisphaerales bacterium
TCCTCCGCCATCATGTTTCTGGCTTAACGCGGAAAATCCCAGGGGTCCGGGGACAGCGTCCACGGCGGCCGGCCGTTGCCCTATCTCCAAGTACGCAAAAGCCGGATGAGCCTCAAAAGTACGCAAAAACCGGATGAGCCCGATTTCTGACCCAAGGGCGGTCGGTCCCGTGTCGGCGGATTCGATTTCAGATGCCGCCGTCTGATTTCGTCCGCCCGTCTTCTTGGATACGTGACGCGCGGTTCGCTCGGAATGTGTATTTGCGTCCGGCCTCGTTGCCGTTTAGAATGCGGCCATTGTTTTCGACGGTATCGAGGGTTCAGACAAGGAGAAATGACATGCGTTTAACGAAGGTTGTGGCTCTGGTGGCGATGGCGGCGTTGGTGTTCTGCATGGGGGCCCAGCCGGGGGCGAAACCGACGCCGATCAAGGTCCTGCTCATCACGGGCGACGACGTGGGCGTCCATCCCTGGCGGGAGATGTCCGAGACCACGCGGGAGATCCTGGTCAACGCCGGCAAGTTCGATGTCAAGATCGCCGAGGACCCGCTGATCCTCGAATCGGAAACGGCCCTGAAGAACTACGATGTGATCGCCTTCTTGATCTACTCGGCCAAGCTCAAGGAACTGCCGGCCCAGGCCCAGGAGAACCTGCTGAGCTTCGTCAAGGACGGCAAGGGGTTCTTTGTCCAGCACCTGGCCAGCGCGTCGTTCCCGAAGTGGGAGGAGTTCGGCAAGCTCTGCGGCCGCAAGTGGGTGATGGGCACCAGCGGCCACGGTCCGCGGTCGGTGTTCCAGTCCAAGATCGTCGACAAGCAGCACCCGATCACCGCCGGCCTGAACGACTTCGAGGTGGACGACGAGCTGTACGCCAAGCTCCAGGGCAACGAGAAGATCCATGTGCTCGTCACCGCGGACTCCGACTGGAGCAAGGCGACCGAGCCGCTGGTCTTCGTCCAGAACTACGGCAAGGGCCGGGTCGTCCACAACGCCTACGGCCACGACCGCAAGGCCCTGATGACGCCGAACGTGCAGAAGATCATCAGCCGGGGCACCGAGTGGGCCGCGACGGGGAAAGTGGCGCAATAGTGAAGCGGTGACCCGTGACTGGGGGCTCGTGACCCGTGCCGCGAGGAGCGCGCAGGGTGGGCTCTTGGGCCCACGCGTCAAACAAAGACGGGCGGCAGTCTCAAGGCCAAGACCCTGCGGCTGCCGCCCGTTTCCCATGGGCAGGCGGAGTTTTTCTCGTTGGGGGCGTGAAGAAGGCTCTAGTGCAGGGTTGATCGTACGGGAGGGATGGGGTATAGAAGGGGGATGGATTCTCGCTGCGCGGCAGTGGGGTATGGATTGGCTGGAAGGGTGGAAGAAGGATTCTTATGTTCGAGCGATTCACCGAGCATGCCAGACACGTGCTTGAGTTGGCCGGACGCGAGGCGCAGCGGTTCGGCAACGAATACGTCGGGACCGAGCACCTGCTGTGGGGGCTGGCGAAGGAGGTTCACGGCGTCGCGGCGACGGTGCTGGAGCATTTCCAGGTGGATCTGAAGCCCTTGCGGCGGGAGATGGAGGAAATGCTCAAGACTCGGCCTCACGTCGAGTGCGTGGAGAAACTGCCGCAATCCGTGCATGCGAAGGAAGCGATTCAGTGCGCGATCGAGGAAGCCCGGGCGATGCGCCACAACTACGTGGGCACCGAGCACATCCTGCTGGGTCTGATGCATAACAGCATGGCGGTCGCGGCCCAGGTCCTGGCGGACTTCAATCTCGATCTCGGCGCCGTGCGGGAGGAGGTCGGCCGGGTAGTCGCGGCGGGGGCGGATGTGCGGGAATAGCGTCCCAGCGAGGCTTCCGACATCCCCGTGAACCGCCAAGGCTGCCAGGATGGCTTCGGCGACACCACAACGCTTCAAGCGGCGATGCAAGGACACTCGTGTTCCATGATCACCAGTGGGATGCAAGGGGCAGACTCTCCCCTGTGGTCCCGACAGGACTGGGGCCGTGCATCGTTCAAGAACGCCCGGTCAACTTCCGGGTGTCTGGCCAGGTGACAGGGCTCTGAGTGCATCGCGTTCTTTGGCGGATTCTCGCAAGGATAGTGCGCACGGTGTGTCGCACAATCCTGCTCGCATATTGACGGTCTATCTGGCGGAGGATGCGAAGGATTCTCAGGTCGTAGGCGAGCGAGCCATGGATGCGTGAGCGGCGCAGTGAGTGGCTTGTCCATCGCAGCACAATCCGATCACACAAGTCGGAGACGGTTCTGTCCGGAACGGACACCCGCGAGAGCAGGTAGGCGCAGACTCTCAGTTCCTCCAGATCGCGTATGACATTGTTCAGGCACTCCTGGCGGACCGTGTTCCGGTGACAGCGATAAAAGTTCAGGGGTTGCGCCACGTAGGTGAAATCGGCCCGGAGCATCATCTTGGCCCATTGCAGCCAGTCGGCGCACATTCTGTAGGACGCGTCGGCCCATCCGGCATCCAGGTACACCCGTCGGCGGAACAATACGGCACTGGCATTGGCTATCGAGGTTCCATGCGTCAACTGCAATCGGCAGTCCTCCCTCCCCTCGATAGTGAAATCCTGCGACCAGTCGCGGGAAGGGGCCTCGGTGGCGCCTGGCAGTGGTTGGTCGTTTTCATCGATGAAGCTCGACTTGCACTTGACCAGACCGACCTGCGGATTCCGATCGAGAACGGGCACGAGTTCCTGGAGGAATCGGACGTCCGCGTAGTCGTCCGATTCCGCGATCCAGACATACTCCCCGCGGGCCATGCCAATCCCGGTGTTCCATTGCACGAAGACGCTGCCGCTGTTGGTGGGACGACTCGCCAACCGAATCAGCGGGTGTCCGGCGTACTCTTTCAGCACGGCGGCTGTGTTGTCGGTTGATGCGTCATCCAGGAGAATGATCTCGAAGTCACTATAGGTCTGGTTCAAGATGGAGTCCACGCGCCGTCGGAGGAACCTGCCGTGATTGTAGCTGGGTATCACGACGGAGACCTTGGGCGATCGGTCGCTATGGAGAGGAATGGGTTGACACATGTGGTTACGCTCCGTTTCGTCCTCTAATCCAGGTACTCCCACGCGAGGAAAAGGGTATCCGGACACAGGAGCCCCGTTGGACGCTGCGACAACGCCTCTCGGATAAACTCCGTTCCCGTCGGCTGCACCGGCGAGAGAATGCAGGACCCTCGCATAAAAAGCCCGCGCTGTTGTTTCGTCCGAGAGAGCCGCTCGCTTTAAGGGAATCTCCGCGTCCGTCCCGCCCGACGATGGACCCATCCAGCCTCCCGACAAGGGGCAAAGCCGGCCTCCTGGTTCGAGCGTGTTGACTGTCCTGGGTCCGCGGTGTTATCCTCCCCTTGGCAAAAGGAGAAAACTCGGGTTTTTGGAAGAATCCAAGAGAAAGGATGGCCGCTATGGTGGACAAAACCGCAGTCTCGCTGTTTTCCTCGACCGAGGGAATTCCCGAGCAACACCGCATCGGAACTCCCGTCGAGCAACGCGAGTACCTCTGCAACGGACAAATTCGCATGTGGGCCGGGGCGCAGCAGGACGTGCTCTCGCCGGTCTGCGAGCCGGTCGACGGCGTACTCCGCCCCAAACGGATCGGCAGCTATCCGTTGCTGGGTGCCGAGCAGGCCGTCGAGGCGCTCGACGCTGCCTGCAAAGCGTACGACCATGGGCGGGGCGCCTGGCCGACGATGTGTGTCGAAGAGCGTATCCGCCACGTCGAGGGCTTCGCCTACCGCATGAAAGAACGGCGGGATGAGGTCGTCAAGCTCCTGATGTGGGAGATCGGCAAGACGCTGCCCGACGCACAGAAGGAGTTCGATCGGACGGTGGACTACATCCGCGACACGATCGGGGCGCTGAAGGACCTGGACCGTGTCTCGTCGCGGTTCGTCATCGAGCAGGGCGTCATCGGGCAGATCCGCCGGGCGCCGCTGGGCGTCGTGCTCTGCATGGGACCTTTCAACTACCCGCTGAACGAGACCTTCACGACGTTGATCCCGGCCCTGATCATGGGCAACGTCGTGATTTTCAAGCCGCCGAAGATGGGCGTGCTGCTCCATCGGCCTCTGCTGGAGGCGTTCCGCGATTCGTTTCCCGCCGGCGTGGTGAACACCGTCTATGGCGATGGGCACAGGGTCATCCAGCCTCTGATGGAGTCGGGCCGGGTCGACGTCCTGGCCTTTATCGGCTCCAGCCGCGTGGCGGACATCCTCAAGAAGCAGCATCCCAAGCCGCACAGGCTCCGCTGTGTGCTGGGCCTGGAGGCCAAGAACGCAGGCATCGTCCTGAAGGACGCGGACCTCGATCTGGCGGTCAAGGAATGCGTGCTCGGATCGCTCTCCTACAACGGCCAGCGCTGCACCGCCCTCAAGATGCTCTTCGTCCACGAGGAGATCATCGAGAGGTTCCTGCCCAAGTTCGCGGAGGCGGTTGGCAAGCTCAAAGGGGGAATGCCCTGGGAGCCGGGCGTGCAGATCACGCCCTTGCCGGAGCCCGACAAAACAAAGTACCTGGGGGACCTCATCGCCGACGCCCAGGCCAATGGCGCCAAGGTCGTCAACGCAGGCGGTCAGGTGAGCGGCACCTTCATGTCCCCGGCCGTGGTCTACCCGGTCCGACCGGGCATGAGGCTCTACGTCGAGGAGCAGTTCGGCCCCGTGGTGCCCATCGCGACGTTCAAGGACGTGGCCGAGCCGATGAACTACGTGATCGACTCGAACTACGGCCAGCAGGTGAGTCTCTTCGGCAGCGACGCGGACGTCATCGCGGCCCTGGTGGACCCGCTGGTCAACCAGGTTTGCCGCGTCAACATCAACAGCCAGTGCCAGCGAGGTCCGGACACGTTCCCTTTCACCGGCCGCAAGGACTCTGCCGAAGGGACGCTGTCGGTCTCCGACGCCCTCCGTGTCTTCACGATCCGGACCCTGGTAGCCGCCAAAGAAACCGACGCGAACAAGCTCCTGATCAAGTCGATCCTCACGGCCCGCAGTTCGCGCTTCCTTTCGACGGACTTCATCTTGTAAAACGCCTTTGCCGCGAAGTACGGTGTCTCTATCCAAGGAGGCAGAGAATTTCAGCGGGAATATTGACTTTTGTTGATGCGGCATGCTATTCTGTTCCCCGATAGCGAAAGGGAACCGGATACTGGGAGTGCCTCGGACGGACGACGTGAGAATCGCACCAGTGACGAGGGCGGCTATTTTACCGACAGTTATGGAGCCCCCTCCGGCAGGTGCGCCCAGGCTGCAAGATCGGCCGGCGCGCGCAGTCCGATGGATGGGCCTTGAGGCAATCGAGGAAATCATCATGCGGATCCGCACAAGATGCCGTGATAGACTACTGGATAGAGCGCAACCAACGGAAGATAAAGGGATTAGCGCAACTCTGGCAGCCGTTCCCACGGCGCGTTATACGGACAGAAATCCTGGACTCCGCGTCTTATGTGGATCAGTCTAATTGTTGTTGGCCGATGACAACCGACAGGAGTGTATCACCATGAAGTCCATATGTACCATCATCACCGTTCTGATGCTGTCATTGCTCGCGATCCGCGTTCTTGCGCAGACGTCGCCGGTCCCAACTACTGGATCGGTGAGCAACACCGTCCAAGTTGCTTCTGCTCCCACAAACGCCACAACCGTGGGTCCGTCCTCTCCACAGACGCCTGAGAAGGACGCCCTTGAGTTCGCGTATCGTCAAGTGGAGCTTGAGACGCAACGCCTGGACAAGCTCGTAAACAACGCAGAAACGGTCGGCAAGCTCATGGCCACCCTGATAGTCGCGTTTGTCGCCATTGTGGGCTTCTTCGGCTACCGCAGTATCAAGGAACTCAAGGACGAGATGCAGGCATCTGTCCAATCCACCGTGGACAACATTCTTCAGGACAAGAGCAAGAGCGCCGACACGTTTGAGCATCTCGTCACAAGCCTTGGTTCCGCACAGAAAAGGTGGGCTGAGATTGAGAAGAGTATTGATAACCTTGCTAGGTTTGAGACGTTGTCTACCTCGCAGTTTGGTGACGCGCAGGGCGCATATGGCACCGCAAAGGAGCTTTCCACGAAGAAGGGTCTTTCATCGGATGAAAGGCGGGCAGTTCTCGGCTACCTACTCAAGATTATCGAACTTGGTGAGCAGGGCAGAGTCGATCCCACCTTGCTTTTCAATGCGAGCGCAGTCGCATCCGATATGGCCTTCGATCACGAAGCGTTGAGGCTCGCTACCCTATGTGCTCACTGGGACCCGAAGCCGTCACACCTTCTTCGCAAGAGTCGGCTTGAGGACATCTTCGGCATGCGGTTTGAGCTCAAAGAGAGCAAGCTGACCCTTTCGGAACAGCCACCAATGACGGTCCGTGGGGAGGCGTGGAAGACAGCAAGAGAACTGGTCCGGCAAGGGCCGACTTTCCAGAGTGAGTTGATTTTCTCCGAACTTCATAACTGGACAGTGCCAGGTTGGCCCTGCGGCGGTTATCCGACCAACCGCAATTCTAGCATCCTGGAGACGTCTGCGTTTTCGACGATGAATTTCTCGAGGTCATGGGATCCGTGCTGGACCACGAGAAATTGCGGAAGGGAG
>DATIKY010000252.1:0-22020 GCA_035476995.1 Sedimentisphaerales bacterium
GACCATCATGGATTACATAGCACAGCACAACGACAACCCCAAGCCGTTCGTCTGGACGGCCAAGGCCGAAGAGATTCTCGCCAAGGTCGCCCGCGCGTGGGATACGCTTAATGTCGCATCAGAATAGAACACTACACTAGGCATCTTCGCTATCCTGAGGAACGGGTGAGAATTCCGAAGAACCGGTAACCGACCGCCCCGAAGAGCCACTAATACAGTATGACTGTGCCAGCAGCCAATATGCCGAACGAGCGATCGGTGCCGCAGGGGCAGCACAACGAACCCCTGGACCGAATGTCGCACGAGTGGACCCTGCCCCTACTGATCCTGCTGTTCGTCGGCAGCGGGTGTTCGGCCCTGGTCTATCAGATCGTCTGGCTCCAGTCGCTTCAACTGATCATCGGCTCGTCCGCTGTGTCCCTGGGAGTTCTCCTGGGCACGTTCATGGGCGGCATGTGCCTGGGCAGCTTCCTGCTGCCTCGGCTGGTCTGTGCGACTCGCCATCCGGTGAGGGTGTACGCCGTGCTCGAACTGGGCATCGGGTTTTTCGGCGTCGTCCTGCTGTTCGCTCTGCCGCACGCCAGTCGCGTCTACGCGTCGTTCGTCGGTCCGGGCTGGGCCGGGGTCCTCATACGAGGACTCGTCTGCGCCGTCGGCCTGCTGGCTCCCACAGTCTTCATGGGCGCGACGCTGCCCGCAATCGCCCGCTGGGTCCGCGCCACGCCGAAAGGGGTTTCGTGGCTGGGCTTCTTCTACGGCGGCAACACGGCCGGCGCCGTCCTGGGCTGTCTCCTGGCGGGCTTCTATCTTCTGCGGGTCTACGACATGGCCGTAGCCACGTATGTCGCCGCGGCCATCAATCTCGCAGTCGCGTCGCTGGCCCTGTTGTTGGCCGGGTATGCGAGCAACCGAACCCACGAGGATGGGCCGGGGGCTGGAGTTCGAAGGCCCGAGCGGCTTGTCGTTCGCCCCCTGCAACCTCCGGCCTGCGGCTTCTCCGCGATTCACGCGGTCATCGCTCTTTCCGGCCTGTGCGCCCTCGGCGCGGAGGTCGTCTGGACGCACGTCCTGTCGCTGCTGCTGGGCGGAACGGTCTATACCTTCTCGATCATTCTGGCGGTGTTCCTGACCGGTCTGGGCATCGGCAGCGGTCTGGGCTCGGTGATCGCCCGCGATATCGCCCGACCCCACCTGGCCTTGGGCGGTTGCCAACTGCTCCTGGTGGGCGCCATCGCCTGGGCGGCTTACGGACTGGCCGAATCGCTGCCGTACTGGCCGGTCGATCCGTCGCTGTCGAGAAGCCCCTGGCTGACCTTCCAGATCGATCTTGTGCGATGCGCGTGGGTCGTGCTGCCCGGCGCGATCCTCTGGGGCGCGAGCTTTCCGCTGGCCCTGGCGTCCGCGACGTCGGAGGACCGCGACCCAGGGCGGCTCGTCGGCGGGATCTACGCCGCCAACACGGTCGGCGCGATCGTCGGCTCGGTCGCCTTCAGCATGATTCTGATCCCCCACGTCGGCACCCAGAACAGCCAACGCATCATGGTCGCCCTGGCGGCCGGCGCGTCGGCGCTCGCCTGGGCCGCGGGCGGAAGAACCGGAGACCTGACGAAGCCCCTGCGGTACCGTCTTGCCCTGGCCGCTGCGGCCCTGATGATCGCGATCCCGGCGATCTGGAAAACGCCGCCGATCCCGCCGGGACTGATCGCCTATGGACGCTACCTGCCCACGCGGACCTCCATGGCCGACCTCCTCTACGTCGGCGAAGGCAGAAACGCCACGATCGCGGTGACCCGGCTCGACAACGACGTCACCAGCTTCCACGTCTGCGGCAAGGTCGAAGCGTCCACCGAGCCCGCGGACATGCGGCTCCAGCGCATGCTCGGCCACCTCTCGGCCCTGATGCACCCCAAGCCCCGTTCGATCCTCGTCGTCGGCTGCGGCTCGGGCGTCACGGCGGGCTCGTTCCTCGTGCATCCCGACGTCGAGCGGGTCGTGCTGTGCGAGATCGAACCGCTGATCCCGAAGGTCGTGTCGCTCTACTTCGCCCGCGAGAACTACAACCTGGTGAAGGACCCGCGGGTCCGGATCGTCTACGACGACGCCCGTCACTATATCCTCACGACGCACGAGACCTTCGACGTCATCACCTCCGATCCGATTCACCCGTGGGTGAAGGACTCGGCTTCCCTCTACACCCGCGAGTACTTCGAACTCTGCAAGAAGCGTCTGAACCCGGGCGGCGTCGTCACGCAGTGGGTCCCGCTCTACGAGAGCCGGCTGGACGTGGTCAAAAGCGAAATCGCGACCTTCTTGACCGCCTTTCCCGAGGGCACGATCTGGAGCAACGACATCCAGGGCGAAGGCTATGACGTGGTCCTGCTCGGACGGACCGAACCCCTGAGGATCGACATCGACGCCCTGCAGAAGAGACTCGATCGCCAGGACCACCGCCGGGTGGCCGAATCCCTTTGGGAAGTCGGATTCTACGGAGCGACGGACCTGCTGGCCACCTACGCCGGCCAGGGCCCCGACCTGACCGACTGGCTCAAGGACGCCCAGCTCAACACGGACCTCAATCTCCGACTCCAGTACCTGGCGGGCATGGGCCTCAACGCGTTCGAAGGGGGAGCGATCTACGACGAACTCCTCGCCTACCGAAGGTTCCCCGAAGCCCTCTTCGTCGGTTCTCCGACCGAGAAGCTCAAGCTCAGAGACGCCATCGGCAACCCGCGGTAGGCCTCCCCGACGACGGCACATCGAGAGAGCCGCCCGCGCAAGTCCATTTCCGCTCCCTGTTTATGGGGCGATGCTCCGACTCGTTCGCCGTTGTCGCATCTCGGTCCCGATTCCGGGTCCTATATTCTTTTGCGGGCGAAGACACCCGAAGGACTCGCCCGGCGCAAGGCATCGTCTGTCAAGGTTCACCCCTTCCTCGATGCCAAAATCCGGAGAGCCCCCCGTCTCAAACGCCGATGTACCGGTCGGACACGGAGTCGGGTGATGATCCAAACTTCCGCATTCATGCGGCGGAATCAGCCCCCGAACAACCTGTATGATCCAAAGAAGAGGGACTGAGTGTCTGCGAAATGGAAAAAAGAGCTGCGTGGGACGATCGCAGAGAAAAAGCCCCTCGGGCAATGCCGGCAATGCGGGGCGTGCTGCGCCTTCATCAGCATTCCCCCTTTCAAGGAAGAAGAGCTGGACCGATTGCCCGAGGACATCCTGCACGTCGTAGACTGGTACACGCAGAACCACCGTGCCCGTCCGACGTCGCCGACGCCGTGCTATTTCTACGACATGACCACGCGCCGGTGCCTGATCCACGAGCACAAGCCGCAGACCTGTCGCGACTTCGAAGCCGGCGGTCCCGGCTGCCGCACGGAGCGGAGCTACCTGTTGCCTGCCCTGGAACAGTATCACAACGCGACCAAACGCTGGGCTCAGCACTACACCCGCTTCGTCAACCTCGAAGGCCGAATCCAGGAGATGGCCGAATTCTGTCTGGACGACGAAGTCATGGAAGATCTGCTGAACGACGGATAGAAGCTGCATTCCTCCTCGCCATCGCCCCCCCTGTCTGCAGCGTGGCGACATTGCTCACGATTGGACGGAAAGACTTCACGCGGACTGTTTCATGGCCCATCGTGCTCCTGTCGCTTGCGGTCGTCTCGGCGCAGGAAGCGCATCCCTCGAATCCACAAACGGAGCTCGGCGAGGACTTCGTGCGTAAAACCTGCAGAAGACTTGCATGGGCAGGGGATGCAACGGTACAATAGAGGGGTCTGGGCCGGGCCGGAGATTGAGCTGAGCCGGTGGATGTCGCTTCGCTTGAGAGTAAGGAGTTACGCGTATGAGCCGCCGAAAAGCCTTCACATTGATCGAACTCCTCGTCGTCATCGCAGTGATCGCGGTCTTGATGGCCATCCTGATGCCGGCCCTGAACCGGGCCCGAGAGCAGGGCAAACGCGTCGCCTGCCTCAACAATCTCGGGCAGATGATGAAGGGCTGGATCATGTACGCCGACGACAACGACGACAAGATCATGCCGGCCAATCCTGCACCGCCCTCCGCGGCACTCCCCAACGGCGGATGGGTGCACTATTACTCGGGTGCAACCGTTACGCAGGAGCAGAAGATCAACGGCGTTCGCGCCGGCCTGCTGTTCACATACTGCCCCGAGGTCGGACTGTACAAGTGCCCCACCGGCGTCCGCGGAGAAGTCGTGACATATGCCATCACTGATGCGATGAACGGCTACCCCGGCATCCCGGGGACCAAAGACCTGATGGTGTACAATCGAATCAAGATCAAACGGGCCGACGCGAGAATCGTCTTCCTCGACGAGGGGCGTCTGAGCCCGAACAGTTGGACGCTCTGGTACGACCAGGAACGGTGGTGGGACCAGATCACCGCCCGCCACGGCGACGGCACGAACTTCGGCTTCGCCGACGGTCACAGCGAGTACTGGAAGTGGAAGGACCCGCGAACGCTGGAGGTCGCCAAGGCCGACTACGATCTGTGGCAGGGCTCTCTCCGAAATGGGCCCATGTCCAATTCGCCGGGCAACGAGGACCTGCATGCCGTCCA
This sequence comes from Sedimentisphaerales bacterium, assembly GCA_035476995.1. Classification (GTDB taxonomy): domain Bacteria; phylum Planctomycetota; class Phycisphaerae; order Sedimentisphaerales; family Anaerobacaceae; genus PLanc-01. The sequence goes on from DATIKY010000252.1 coordinate 4,588, forward strand.
GCGGGGCGTCTGGACGAAACTGGGATACACGCCCAGCAGTACCCGGTAGGCGACGATCCGCAGCATCACCACCAATTGCCGATCCTCCAATGCGAGTTTTTGCGCGTTGTCGTAGAGGGTGTGTTCCGGATGCATGACCGCAGTTGCATTCGCATCGCGGACGGGTGCGCTCGGACTCCCTTCGCGAGATCTCGGATGTGTCGGAAGATCCCTGCGCCGGGCAACCGCAAGACCGGTCATGCACGCGTTCGTTCTGTCCTCCTTGACCTGCCGCCAACTCTCGATACCATGAGGGGCTATCGAAATGCCGTGGGCGGCGGATCGAGCGTGTGCTGGACAGGCCGGGGCCGGCGGGTTTGAAGAAGGGTTTGCACGAATGACCGATGGCAGCGAAAAGCTGGGTGTGATCTTCGATATGGATGGGGTCCTCGTCGACACGGGCTGGGCCCACCGCCAGGCGTGGTTCGATACCGCAGCGATGGAAGGCTTCCCGATGTCCGACGAGTTCTTCTGGGGCACGTTCGGCATGCAGAACGCCGCGATCCTTCCGATGCTGCGTCCGGGAATCTCCAAGGACGAGATCCGGCGTCTGTCTCAGTGGAAAGAGCAGCGGTATCGCGAGGTCGCCAAAGCGCGTCCGGACCTGGCCCCTGGGACGATCTCCTTGCTCAAGGACCTCAAGCAAAACGGGTTTCGCCTGGCGATCGGATCGTCCGCGCCGCCGGAGAACCTCGATGTCTTCTGGGAAGCGCACTCGCTGGCGGATTACTTCGACGCCCGCGTGACCAGCGAACAGGTGACCGAGAGCAAGCCCTCGCCCCAGACCTTCCTCAGAGCGGCCGACAAGCTCGGACTGCCTCCCTCGCGATGCGCGGTGGTCGAGGACGCCCTGCAAGGCGTGCAAGCGGGCAAGGCCGGCGGCATGGTCGTCGTCGCGGTGACGACCACGCACAAACGGGAAGACCTGGCCCACGCGGACTATGTCGTGGACAACCTGACTGAACTGAAGGCGGCGGATTTCCTGAGACTGCTCCGCAACGGCGAGAAGCCGCGGACCTCTTGAGATGGTCTACGTCAAACTGCTCCTGACCGCCCTCTTCTGGGGCGGGACGTTCATCGCCGGACGGCACGTCTCGCAGCATCTCGACCCGTTCACGATCGCATTCCTGCGGTTCGCGATGGCCTCCCTCCTGCTGCTGACGCTGACCTATCGCCAGGAAGGCGGACTCCCTCGACTGACGGGCGGACAGTTCGTCCAGATCGCGATGCTGGGGGCCACAGGGGTATTCGCTTACAACGCACTGTTCTTCAAGGGCCTGCACTTGATCGAGGCCGGCCGGGCGTCCCTGATCGTCGCGACGTCGCCGGCCTTCATCGCGGTGGCTTCGGCTCTTTTCCTCCACGACGGCAGCTCCAAGCTTCTTGCCCATCCCTTGCGGGCAGCGGGCATTCCCCTGTCCATCCTCGGCGCGATCGTGGTCATCTCACGAGGCGATCCGCAACAAATCCTCGCCGGCGGCGTGGGCCTGGGCGAACTGTTCATCCTGGGCTGCGTGCTGAACTGGGTCATCTCCTCCGTGCTGGGCAAGATCGTCATGCGGCGCCTGTCGCCCCTGACGGCCGTCGCCTATTCCTCGGCCGTCGGCGCTCTGGCCCTGGCTGTGCCGGCGGCGATGGAAGGACCCGCCAGGAACCTCGGCAACGCCTCCTGGCTCGACTGGGCGGCGATCGTCTACCTGGCTGTGTTCGGGACCGTCCTGGGTTTCGTGTGGTTCTATCAGGGCGTGCGTGCGATCGGGGCGCCCCGTGCGGGCCTGTTCATCAACTTCGTCCCCATCTCCGCGGTGCTGCTGGCGGCCCCCCTCCTTCGCGAGCCGATCACCGGGTCGCTGGCGGTCGGAGCCGTTCTGGTTGTGACCGGCGTCCTCCTGACGAACCGCTCGCCGAAAGCCGGCGGAGCCCCTCACTGTCGAAGCTGCGCCCACAGAAGCCTGCGGAACGGGTCCAGGACCACCGGCAGCGGGACCACCTGGACCTCGGTGTGTTCGAGGGTTCCGCCGATACGCACGGAGGAGGCCCCTGACTGGAAGGTGGCCAGAAGGTTGTCCAGGGAACGCATGCCGGGGAGGTTCACTCCCCTGAGAATCCGGGTCGATGCGACGGCGAATCCATCGACCTCGCGGAGACCGCCGCGATTGATGTTCGCGATCCGCCCGGCCCCGCGGACTTCGACGCCGCGGTTGAAGTACGCGAAGGTCGGAATCACCAGCGACGGACCTTCCAGCCGGATCGTGACATCGCCCGTGCCGTCGGGCTCTTGCCGCCCGAACTGGAGGTTCAGCGTGTTGTACAGGGTTCCGATGATGTGGTTGTTGGCCAGATCCGATTTCTTCAGACTGACCCTGGCCTCTCCCTGAAGCGGCGAGAAGCCTTTCGATATCGCGGCCGACGACCCCAGCAGAGCGACGGTGCCCGAGAGATGACCGATGTGCGCCATGGCCTCGGGATCGATGACGTGGACGATCTGATCCAGGTTCAGATCATTGAAGTCGGCGGTCAGATTGCCGTAGCGCATGCCCGCGTGCGTGCTGACGCGGGCCCTCGCGTTCACCTGGCCTTCGAACGCCCGCAAACGGGCCTCATCGATCAACAGACGCGAGTCGCCCAGGTATCCCGTGACCCGAAGAGACCCGACCTCGGCCGGACCGAACCACCCGTCCTCGACCTCCGCGTCCAGCGAGAACCGCAGCGGCTCGGGCGGACGGGCCTCCGGGCCCAGGTGCTCGGCCTCGAAAGAGCCGGAGACGAATCCTTCGAATCTCGCCAACTGCGGCGCCCACGGCTGCAACAACCTCGGCTCGATGTGTCGCCATCGCAGCCTCGCGGAACTGGCGAGCAGACGGTCCAGGCAGATCTGAACCTTGCCTTCCACGTCGCCGCCCAGAGTCTCCGCGTACAGTTCCTCGATGTTCAGCGTCTGGTCCTGCACCAACGCAACCAGGCGAACTCGGGCGAGTTCCTGTTCTTTGAGCAGAACCGTGCCTGTGAGACGGGCCTCGCCGTCGGCGGTCCGTTTGGCGAGGTTCACCCGCAGTCGCGATTTGCCGTCGGCATACAACAACAGCGGACTTCCTTCCAGCCGGATCGGCCATCGTTCGGTCGCCACATCGACGAAAAGGCAGTGAGGGTTGTCGATCCAGACTTCGACGCTCGCATGGGCCTTTCCCCCCTCCTGCTCCAGCAGAATCTCCTCCAGTCGCGCCCGGCCATCCGCGATGCGAAGCTTGCCCTGAACCCGTTCGACCCGAAGCGGCGCGATGTCGACGTCCTGCGCGCTCCAACTGCCGGTGGCGACTGCGGAACGAAGGTCGAAATCCTGCACCGCCACCTGAATCTCCGCGTGGGCCCGTCCGCGCGAATCGACCGTCAGACCCGCTGCGACCGCCAGGGACTCCAGCGAAAGGTCGTCCGCGGTCACGCCGACCTGAGTCAGACTTGCCGCCGGATCATGCCGGGCGCTCAGCCGCCATCGACCGCCGAACAAGTCGATCGAATCGGTCGCCATCCGGATCGCTTCGTCGTCGGCCTTGAGCCGCAGGGGCACTTCGAGCCGACGAACCGTCTCTGCGCCCAACACGATGTTCTGGCCGGTCAGTTGCCCGGTCATCTCGATTCCCAGCGGCTCAATGCGCCCGAAGACGTCGCCCTCCAGACGCCAGCGTCCGAGAGGCCGTTCGGTCTGCGTCGGACCGAAACGAACCTCGCCCGCCGGCCAGTCCGCCATCAGACGGACGTCTTGGAGACCCTTCTCCCGGAAAGACAATCGCCCCGAGGCCGTGACGATTCGCTCTCCTTCTGCCGCTCGAAACTCCCGGAGGTGGGCGACCTGATCGTCCCCCTCGGCAGTCAGCCGCACGTCCAGTGACTGCAAGCCCCAAGGCGTCAGATGAGGCAGGCCATCGACTGCCAAGGACGCCGACCAGCGTCGCGTGCTCGAATCGAAAACCACGCTCGCGGCGGTCGCCTTCGCGCCAGGCACGCGCAGGTCCGTCAGGCGAATCTCGGGCCAGGCCACACGAATCGCCGCGCCGGCCTCCGCGAGATCCGCCTGCTTGCCCTGATGGGACAAGAACATCGTCGGAACCGACATCTTCCATTGCGATTGCCGCCAGTCCGGACCGGCGCCTTCCAGGTCGACGACAAAAGCCATTTCGCCCAAGGAATCCTTCGCTGCGCCGCGGAAGGCGGCGAGAAGCGTCTTGCGTCCGAACCGCGGGGATTTCACGACGACTTGACAGCTTCCCTCGTTCCGGACTCCCTGTTCATCGCCTGCTGTCGCCCATGAGCCATTGAACCGGCCGGACTGGGCGTTCAGATCCCAACTGCCCTGGGCCTGAGCGAGAACCGAGCCACAAGTCGCAGCAAGCTGCTCGATCTGGACCTCTCCGTTGACTACGCGAATCGCGCCGCCCAGGCGGACCTCCCGACCCGCGACATTCGGCTCTTCGACAATCAGATCCCTGGCGGTCACTGCGACCTGCCCCGACCCCGCCCGCACGACGATGTCGCCGCGAGCGGCGACGGGCCCGACCACCAGCGAATCGAAGTGGATTGTCCCCATGACCGAATCCCGTGCGACTCTGCCTTCCCAGCGTCCCGTCGCCCGGAGGGGCGAGAGATCGCTCCCGACCAGACTTTGCACCAGGGGTGCGATATCCTCCACGACGAACCCCACCTCGTGCGCCCAGTCTCGACCTTCCGCCACCCGACCGTGAACCCCGACGATCCGCGGGACCTCCGCTTCGAACCGCCATAACAATCGCCCCTCCGGACGGGCGTGGAAAGTCACCGGGCCCACAGTCTGCGTGATGTCGTTGGGTTCCTCGATCTGGACCCGGCCACTTCGGACGGCGACTTGCGGCAGCGAAATGGCCCCCTTCTTCTCCCGGCGTTCGTGCCCGGTCTGCAAGCGGGTCCAGACGTCCTGTACGTTCCATCGTCCGTCCGGATGTCTCCGCAGGTGGACTTCAGGACTGTCCACCTCCACCGATCGCAGGTTCACCGGTCGCCCGACAAGCAGCAAGGGGATAATTTCGTGCAGGACTTCGATCTTTTCGGCAGCCAGCGTCACGTCGCCGGTCAGAGGCATCGCGACCGCCGCGTTGCGGATCGTCGTGCGGCCACCCCATTCGATCGAGATCGAATCGGCCGTCACGTTCATTCCGATCGCGTCGCCGGCCTTGGCCAGGATCAGTCTCTTCAGCCACGCGCTCTGCAGGGCCAGATGGACGATTGCCGCCCCCGCCAGGATCAGCAGGACGAAGACAACCAGAATCCGAATCGTCCATCGCAACATAGAGTTTTTCAATTCAGACCCATACTCACCATAGTATCGCCAGGCTGGGTGCGAGGTTCGAAGAGCCGCAAGAGCATCATTCGATATGATGATCCACCGGCGGGACAGTGCCGAGGGTCCGCGGCCCAAAGCCCAGGATCCACCAGTCGTCGCGATAGGCCCGTCCGACCGAGGGGCCCGAACTGGCGACGACTTCCCCGGTATTGGACCAATAGGCGACGTAGGCGATGCCGGCGAAGCTCACCTGCTTGATCTCCTTGACGATGGCCACTTCCGGCGTGATGATGCCTGCGGGAACCCCGGCCGCCGTGGCGCCGCTGCCCGCGGCGGCGCCGATGGACGGGATGCCGATGAGGCTGTCGTACCGGTCGATGCCGACGCCGGAACTGCGGACTTCAAGCATGATCTCCGCGTCCCGCATGTCAAACATCAGTTGCACTCCCGCCAAAAGCAGTTTGGCCCGGACCTCGCCCAGGACGAACGCCTTGTCGGGCGAGCCGAAGAACCGGTCGTCCATGAAGACCTTGCGACCGTGGAGAATGTCGAAGTTCAGCGGCGCAACCGCCTCTCTCACCGCCTCGGAGATCAGAAACTGCTCCGTGGCCGTCCGCTCCGGGTCGGTGACCCGCTGCGTGGCGCAACTGCACAACAGGAGCCCCAGCAATCCCACGACCGCCGTATGCACAGAGAACTGTGCGATCCCCAACACCCGCCCCACGCATTGTCGGGTCGATGCCATTCCGTCCTCTCGTATGAAACCTATGGCCATGAAATCTGTCGCGCCGGGCATGGACGCCTGCCCAACCCCTTCTATTAGACCATATCCGCACTGAAGTTCACAGGGCTTTCATGGAAATGTTCCGACCCCCTCCGAGCGGAACGCGCGTCCAGAATATCCTTGAATCGCAAGCGAGTCGTTATTACTCTGTCGCCATGCGTAGCCGACTGGAACCGCTTCGTAACGACGAAGACTGCCTGCGAGAATCTGCGAGGCCGGAGTGATTCCATGAGTTCGAGCTCCCTCGCGTTCCTGTCCAAAGCCCTGCTCCACTGGGCCGCGTCTTTTTTTGGGCCCCTCGCCTTGAGGACCGCCCGGTTCCTCGCCCTTGCCTGGCCGGGGGCCGCCATCGGCCTGGCGGTCGCTGCGACGCTCATTCCGGCGTACGGCGGATACTGTATGGGGACCGGCCTGGGAACTGTCGCCGACGTGGGCGGCACGCTGTTGCTGGGTTTCCTGGCCGTGGCGTTGTCGATCCTTCTCGTGTTGCTCGGGTTGGCGATTCTCCGCCGTCTGCCCCCGCGGTTCGTTGCAGTCTTCGTCGTCGTCCTGGCCTGCATCGTGGGCGTGGGCGGTGGGTTTGGCTACAGCCCCGAATTCGCCATCCACCTGGCAGGTCCCCCGGCGGCATTGATCGCACTGGCTGGGGCGGGACTCTCGACCTTGCTTCGACGCGGCCCGGGTCGCGCCGGTATCGTCCATGGCGTTTTGGGCTCGCTGATGTTGGTCGTCGCCGCCGCGTTGAGCGGTTGGCTGATCTCCTGGGTGTTCACCCCCGGCCAAGACCCGTTTCTCGCCGATGTCACGCCGGTCGCCGGCAATGCGGCCTCTCTCGACGCCCCCAATCCCGCCCAGTCCGGCCCGTACGGGGTGGGGACACTCTTCTACGGAAGCGGCACGGATCTGCGGCGGCCGGAATATGGCCCGAAGGCGGATGTCAAGACCGACCCGGTCGACGCCTCCCCGTTTGTGACCAATCTCGATGGCTTCAAAGCCTGGGCCCGCAAGAAGTACTGGGGCTTCGGACCCGACCGATTCCCGTTGAACGCCCGCGTGTGGTTCCCCGAAGGCAGAGGCCCCTTCCCGCTGGTGCTGATCGTACACGGCAACCACAAGATGGAGGAGTTCTCGGACTCTGGCTATGCCTACCTGGGCGAGCTGCTGGCCAGCCGGGGGTACATCGTCGCCTCCGTCGATGAGAACTTCCTCAACGGCAGTTGGGCAGGCGACATCGGATGCGAGAACGACGCCCGCGGATGGCTGCTGCTCGAGCATCTGGAGCTCTGGCGCGCGTGGAACGGACAAGCGGACAGTCCTTTCGCAGACAAGGTGGACTTGGCCAACGTCGCCCTGATCGGCCATTCCCGCGGCGGCGAAGCGATCCTGCACGCCGCAGCCTTTAACCGGCTTTCCCACTGGCCCGACGACGCGACGGTCCGCTTCGACTTCCACTTCGCGATTCGCACGCTGATCGCCATCGCCCCCATCGACGGTCAATACGAGCCCGCAGGCCGCCCCGTCCCCGTCGAGAACGTCAACTACCTCGTCCTCCAGGGCAGTCATGACAGCGATCTGGATTTCTTTGCCGGCACGAGGACCTATCGTCGGGTCGAGTTCCGCGACGAAGACTATTGGATGAAAGCGGCCTTGTATATCCATCGCGCCAACCACGGCCAGTTCAACACGGTCTGGGGGCCGCGCGACGTGGGTCCGCCGCTGGGCCGCCTGCTGGCCCTGGGCCCGCTGCTGCCCCCCGAGGACCAAAGAACGATCACCAAGGTCTACCTCTCGGCCTTCCTGGACGCCACGCTCCGCGGGCGGGCCGAGTACATCCCGATGTTCCGCAACCATCGGCGCGCCGCGGCGTGGCTTCCCGACACCGTATATTTCAGTCGATTCGAAGAGTCCGGTTTTCGGGTCCTGGCGGATTTCGACGAGTCGATCGATGTCACGAAGGCGTCCGTACCCGGCGTGTCCCTGCGAGGCGAGGGCCTGAGCGTCTGGCGACAGCAGGAAATGAAGGGACGCGGGAATTGGCCCCTGCGCGATTCTGCGGTCGTGCTCGGCTGGAATACGCCGCACCCTGGGCCCCCGGAGCACGCGCCGTGCTTCGCGATCACCCTGCCCGAGACGTTGTCCGCGGACTGGGGATTGGATGAGGACTCGGTCCTGTCCTTCTGCCTGGCGGATACGGATGACCATTGCGAACCCCTGCTTGCCGAGGACCCGTCCGGCGCAGACTGCATTCGCCCGCCGGAGCAAGAGGGGATCGACTTGACGATCGAGCTGGTCGATGCCAGCGGGTCCGTCGCGAGGCTCCCGCTGAGCCACGTGGCGCCGCTCCAACCGGCCCTCCACGTGACCTTCACGAAATGGGCGTACTGGGAACGATTCCGCAACAAGTCGCCGGTGGAGCCCGTGCTCCAGACCTGGGAGATGCCCCTCGGCAGCTTCACCGATTCCAATGCTGCATTGAGTCTATCGGAATTGCGGGAAATCCGATTCCGCTTCGATCGTATGGTGTCACGCGTCCTTCTCCTGGACCAGGTGGGGATCGCGTCGCCGGGGAAAGGGAAAAAGTTCGAGCGATGAGTCCCAAAAACTGCGACTTTCCGAGCGTTCTTGCGGGTTAGGCTCGGTATTCCCGCGATTTCTTCCTCCCGACGTCGCCGCGACTCTTGATTCTTGGCCGCCGCGATGGTAAGATGCGGATATGGTTCATTGGGGTGGAGAAAATCATGAATGAGATGATCCTGACCTTGTTCGTAATGCTTCTGTTCTTGCTGGGCGTCACGGCTAGGGCATAGCCGGCCCGTTGGTTCTCCTTCGTGAATGGGCTGCTGGATCGTGCCACCTCCTGTTCGCGGGCAGGCCTTTTCTTCCTGCCGCCGGGAGAATCCCGACCGAGGGCGAATCGGCCGCGAGATGCGACCGTCGCCCCCGGCGGGCTCCATAATCAACTATCACAGATCTTGAATTTCCAGTTCATCTGCGGCTACGCCTCTTCGACCACCTTGAAACCCATCGCGTCGGCCAGCGCGAAGACCGGCTCCTTCAGGTCGCCGTAGACGGTGACGCGGTGCCAGCTCCACTGGTCCCACATCGTGAAGAGCTTCTCAACGTCGCCGACGGGTTCCGCGGCCAGCTTGGTCCGGCAGGCCCGGTCGTCCGGGTCGTTGGCGACCGCCTTGCCGCGGTGGAACAGGATCTCCCTGCGACCCTGGTCGGCTTCGAGCGTCGTCGTCATATAGCCCAGCGGCAGGATCGAGCGGACCGAGGCCCCCTGGCGATCCTCCGAGTGGGTCATGATCGTGAACGGATTGGTCGAGCCCTGCGGCCCGAACGCCTTGTTTGAAGCCACGCAGTGCGCGTAGATGATCTGGCGTTTCGAGGTGTCGATCACCGGGTCGGAGATGTAGCCGGGACGGCCCTGCGTCAGCGCGGTCGCCATGAGCATCGTCGCAGTCGAACGAATGTCGCATTCGCACGCGCCGACGAGGCCCTCATTGCACAGCTCGTGGAAGCCCAGGCAGGGATAGGCGTGAATGTGTCCGCCGTAGAAGCCGCCGAGACAGTTGACCGTGATGGCGTTGGCCCCGTGTCTCTTCAGAACGGCCTTCATGCCCAGGTACATCGCAGCGGAGGTTTCGAGCGTCTCCTGCGAGACCTCGATCACGTTGGCGGCGTTCCTTCGCCAGCGGTTGGCGACGGCGCGGGATTCGTCCTTGTCCGCGATCTTCCACGCTTCGTTGACCTCCGCGAACGAGACCCACTCCATCGGAATGCCCAACAGAGGCTGGGCCGGGCCCGCGTTCTGATCGCGGACCGCGAGGATCTTCGATTCCTTCAGCCGCTGGATGCAGTCCTGTGTGGACAGGAATTGGATCGGGTCGGGCGCGCAGGCGAGGTCGCCGACCGGGGGCATTCGTGCCATCCGCACCTTCGTTGTCGCCAACCTGAACTCCGCGGGAACGCCGCCCTTGCCGACGATGTCGAAGCACTTGACCGCCTCGACCAGATCCTCGAACCGCGACGACGCCACGAACCCCACGTTGGCCGTCTGCGCGCGGAGGAAGGCCGCGGTGTAAACGAGGAATCCGCCGCTGCCGCCGTACTGGAAGTCCACGTACAACACCGGTTTGCCCGACTTCGCGATCGTCTGGGCCACCTGATTCCAGCAGTTCAGTTGCATGACGAGGTAGCCGCCGATGTTGCCGGACTTGTCTTCGTCCAGGATCTTCTGGGCCTGCTCGGGGCCGGTCGCCATCGAAGAGACGAATTCGAACTGCCGGCACTCCCTGGCCAGGCCCGCGTTCGTCTTCTCCATCACCGGCCTGAAGTCAAACCCGACGTTGGGCCAATCCGGCCCCGGCTGCACCGGCGCGTGCAGCGCGTAGACGATCCGAATCCGCATCTTCCCCGCGCCCGAGGCCGCCTGGGCCGCACCCGCGTTCGTCAGGAGTCCCGCGGCCCCCGCGCACGCCGCACCACAGCCGGCCGCCAGGAACTGCCGCCGATTCAGCCGACAGCACGCACAACCCGAAACCAACTCATTCTTCTCCATACTTCTTCTCCGGATGTTGATGATTGTCGGTCCCTGCGATCACGCTGGGTATCTTACACCCGCCCCGTTCTCCATGGCAAGGGCTGGGAAGTCGGAAGTCTCAGGTTCGCAGACGATAGACCAGATCCGGGTGGGAATGTCTGGGGTGCATGTCCACAGTGGCACGCGTATCGTGGGCCGGTCGCCTCGGCGGCGCGGCGTTTATCGCGCTACGGATACCAGCGGGGAAAGGCCGGGCCGGGCCGACCCGGAGCGTGGATTCGCCATCGGTGGCCGGAAGCTGCCCGTCGCGGACATTGCGTTGGATGAACCCCGAGACTCGTTTCGAGACCTCCGGCGAAATCGACGCTGTGCCGAACCTCACAGGAGCGCGCAGCCCATGACTGTTGCGCCCCAGACCCCTGGGATTTTGCGCTTTGAGGCAGTAACAGGTTGATGAGGAGAGGTTGGGGATACGTCTCTGTCAGCGGAACCATCCTGTAGAGATATGGGGCACAGGGTGTCTTGAACTATGCCGTCCCAGAGGATAGGTCGGGAGGCAACCCGCGCGCTGTGGCGGGCCGGTGACAGGGCGACGCGCGGTTCGCGGCGCGTCGCCGGCTTGAAGTGAGCCTGTTGCCGGCGCAAAGCGTAAAATCCCGGGGGTCTGGGGGCAGGCCCCCAGGGGAGTTGTGCGTTCCAAGAGAACAGCACATCGTGCCAAACCCGCCCTTCCTTGGCACGTTGGCACGTTGGCACGATGGCGCCTTCGGTTTTCAGGCCCAAAGACGCGGAGATGCCACGTGCCAACGTGCCAAATACAACAGCGACGCTTCACGAGGCCCGATTCACGCCGGGGACCGAGGGACGGTCCCTATTTATTTCCCAGTGAAACACCGAGGTCACAGAGACAGATAGGCGAGGCGTGGTATGCCTGAAATCCGTGTCCATCCGTGTGAATCCGTGTCTTCACCTGTCTTCCGAACCTTCCGTCGGACGCCTCTGCCGGGACGGCGACTGTCCGGTTACTGCCGGGAGTCGCCAGGCGGTATCTGTGTCTGGACGGGCGAGGGTTTGTGCGAAACGAAGCCAATTCCCCCGGTGGGAGAAAGCCTCGAAGCGGCCGATTGGGTTCGTTTGTGCAGCCGTCTCGGCGATGGACAAGGCATTGGCGGATCTGATTCGGATTTCGAATATCGCAGGCAAGGACCCGGCGCTCGTGCCGGGGCGGCGGCGGCAACACCTCGGTCAAGACCGAGGACGGCAGGCACATGTACATCAAGGCCGGCGGCACCGCCCGGACCACTCGGACTTGTCCCGGTGTCGTCCCGCCAGGCAGTTGTCGAACGACCAGGGAAAGCCGCAGTCCCAGCGGTATTGGCCGGGATTCCGCCGGCAGCCAGGTGGATCGCACGGGCCGGGCCCGACTGGCCGTAGACGTAGTTCGAGCACAGCACCGTGTCGTTGAGATGGCCACCGTCCACGGGGCGGCCCGAGCCTGCTATCTGCCCAAGATCCATTCTATCAGACTCCGCGCTCGATGCCGAAGTCGGGACGAGGGCCGTCGATGCCGGCGCACCCGTATGCCCCCGAGGCCAGAATCCCCTTGCCAGCGGGCCGATGACCGATACACTGGCACATGGCTCGGGTCGGTGCGGGACAGTCCGGCGCTTTCTCCGAGAGAGGGAGATCACGACAGGCAAGAGCAAAGAGGTGAAAGAACATGAGCGAATACTCAGTAAGTCCGACAGGAGAGAAGTTCCCGCTGCCCAAACCCCAGGATTATGAAGCGGAGTCCCGACGCATCGAAACCCTCGCCAGGACCGCCCGCGAGGAGGGCAAGGAGACCGTCGTGGTGATGGGCGTCGGGTTCGTCGGGGCGGTCATGGCTGCGATCGTCGCCGACACCGTGGACAAGAAGACCGGAAAGCCCTCCAAATTCGTCATCGGCTGCCAGCGGCCCAGTTCCCGCAGTTACTGGAAGATCCCCATGCTCAACCGCGGCGAGTCCCCCGTCAAAGCGGAGGACCCCCACGTCGATCCGATGATCGCCCGCTGCGTCAAGGACAAAAAGACGCTCGTCGCCACCTACAACAGCGACTGTCTCAAGCTGGCCGACTGCGTCGTCGTCGACGTCCAGTGCGACTACAGCAAGCAGGAACTGGGCAATATGAAGACCGGCGAGGCCGAGATGAGCGCCCTGGAGGCCACGATGCGAACGATCGGCGAACGCATCGAGCCCCATTGCCTCGTGCTGATCGAGACCACCGTCGCCCCCGGCACGACCGAATTCGTCGCCTGGCCGATCATGAAGAAGGCCTTCGCCCATCGCGGCATCAGGTCGGTCCCCCTGCTCAGCCACAGCTTCGAGCGGGTCATGCCGGGACGAGAGTACGTCTCCAGCATCCGCGACTTCTGGCGGGTCTGCTCCGGCTGCACGCCCGAGGCCCGCAGCCGCGTCGTCCAGTTCCTCACCGAAGTGCTCAACACCGAAGAGTTCCCGCTGACCGTCATGGACCGGCCCATCGAGTCCGAGACCACCAAGATCGTCGAGAACTCCTATCGCGCGACGATCCTGGCCTTCCTGAACGAGTGGAGCCTCTTCGCCGAACGCAACGGCGTGGACCTCATCAAGGTCATCCAGGCCATCAAGATGCGGCCCACGCACAGCAACATGATCTTCCCCGGTCCCGGCGTGGGCGGCTACTGCCTGCCCAAGGACGGCGGCCTGGGCTTCTGGGCCTACAAGCACATTCTGGGCTTCGAGGACGGCGACGAGATCTTCAAGATCACCCCGACCGCGATCGACATCAACGACACCCGCGGCCTGCACGTGGCGGAGTTGACCCGCGACGCCCTTCGCAACATGGGCCGCTACATCGCGGGCGCCGAGGTCCTCATCTGCGGCGCCAGCTACCGCCAGGACGTCGGCGACACCCGCTACAGCGGCAGCGAGATGGTCGTCCGCAAACTCACGGAGATGGGCGCCGAGATGCGGATCCACGACCCCTACGTGGACCACTGGTACGAGCTGGAGCAGCAGGACAGCTACCCCTCGCCCGGCAGCTCGTGGTCGCGGTTCTTCCGCAACCAGGACCACCTCACGAACTCGGTCGTCCAGAAGGATCTCGCCAAGGCCCTCCAGGGAGCGGAGGCCGTCATCCTGGCCGTGCCGCACGAGCCCTACCTGGTGCTCGATCCCGATCAGGTCGTCAAGTGGGCGGGCGCCCCGTTGGCGGTGATCGACTGCTTCGGCATCCTCTCCGACGACAAGATCCGCCGATACTTCCAACTGGGCTGCGAGGTCAAGGCCCTCGGCCGGGGCCACATCCAGCGACTCAAAAAGGAAGTGAAGGAAACCGCGGAACGCGTATAGATTCTCTCGGACCCATCTGTCCCCTGGGACTTGCTGCGAAATCTAGGGGACAGATGGGACCAGAGGCCTCGCCCCGATACACAGCCTCCCGGATGCGCCGATCACCTGCTTCTGAGGCTGTGCCGACGTCTCCGCAGGCACAGCAGGCCGCAGCCCACCAGCAGCGCACTGCCTGGGACCGGCATAGTACTACTCCATCTGCCTCAGGACAGACGCGAAGCTGCCGTGGCTGTCCGAAACGAAGAACGTCTCCACTGCGGGCACGTTCGCGATCGCGAACACGTACACTAGGCCGCGCGCGGCTCCCATGCCATCCACGATCTTGGTGAAGCCTTTGGCCTCCACGCCCACGGGGCCCGGGAGCAGGGCCGTGAGATGGGCCATCCCGACATCCGTCACCACCTCCGGATTGGACTCCGGCAGACTGCCCCCGAGCATGGCGAGGAGGGAACGCAACTCCGGCGGAAGCTCCTCGAGCGTCGGAATACCACGTGTGACAACCAGCGGGTGACCACCGGGCTGGTCGGTGAACTCGATCGAGGGAACGGCCCGGGCCGGACCGGCCGCCACCAGCACGACAACGACCGCCAGAAGGCAGACCGCAACCGAACGAACGACGGAATTCTGACTCCACATACTCCACGCTCCAAGCCAACGAACCGGGAAACACCACTCCACAACAGGTGTTCATCGTACCGTCTTCCCGACAGCCGGTCAATAGGAAGAAACGCGCCGACCCCACCGCTGTGCGACTACCACTCGGAATCGAAGCAGAACCATTCGTCCCGTCCTCCGGGCCACGAGTCACGAGCCACGAGTCGCTCTCCTCAGCGGCCCTTGCGTTTGCGGTCCATCAGAAGCGTGGTCTTGGCCCACACCTCCGGCGGCAACGCCTCTTCCAGCACCCGGCGGATCTCCCGCATGGGCGTGCGCTGCGTCGTGTGCGTGATGACGATGTGCTCGTTGCGCATCGCCGTGAGCAGGTCCGCCAGCTCCTTGATGTGCATGTGCCGGCCCGCCTGGGCCCGACCCTCGTGATCGAGTTCGTAGAACGTGCATTCGGCGATCAGGATCTTGCTGTTCTTGACGTAGTCGAGCTGGCTGAAATCCACGTACTGCGTGTCGCCCAGGTAGCTGACGATCGGGATCTCGATCGGGTTGTCGATCTGGACGCCCTGCCTCTTGAGCTCGACGATCTGCGGGCCGGTCAGTTCGAGGTATTCCGGCTTGAGCTTCTTGCGCTTCTCCAGCACGCAGAAGCCCACCGAGCCTTGGCTGTGCTTGGTCGGGAAGACCCTGGCGAAGAGATTGGGCTTGATCTGGTGCTCGTCGCCCGGCCGGACGCCCACGAGGTTGGCGGGGACCTTGTTGCCGTCGAGGTAGCCCCACGAGGCGATGATCTCCCGCATCGGCACAATCAGGTTGGCCGGCGCGACGATCGTGCCGGGCGACATGCCGCCGAAGTTGCGGTTCGAGAGGTAATAGGCGAACCCGGCCGAGTGATCCATGTGGCCGTGGGTGAGCAGGACGGTGTTGATCGCGATGACCTGGTCGGGGGCCTTGCCGATGTCGAAGCAGACGTCGAGCTGCGGCATGGCGACCACCGTCTCCTCGCCGGCGATCGAGTAGCCGAGGATGTCCAAGTCGTCGATTTGAATGCGTGCTAGGTTGTGACTGGGCATTTCGATTTGCGATTTTCTATTTACGATTTACTTTTTTTGTCTGCGTGCCAGTGATTTGACCACGCACAGCGCAAGGTCGCAAATAGTAAATAGCAAATCACAAATAGTAAATAGCAAATGCCGGATACCAGGGAACATCGTGGTCCGCATCCCGACGATCGGGATCTGTTCGCCCCGGCGGCCCTGCCCCGCCTGCGGCTGGCCGTGGCCGACTTCTCCCTGCTCCTGACCAAAGGCTGCGCCGACAAGAGCAGCTTGAAGCTCGTGGGCGACCATTTCTCGCTCACCCAGCGGCAGCGAGTCGCCGTGATGAGGGGCTCCTGCTCGGACCAGCAGATCCAGTCCCGCCTCACCCATCAAGTGCCCATCGAAGCCCTGGCCGGTGAGCCCGTCGCCATCGACGGCTACAACCTCCTGATCACCATCGAGGCCGCCCTCAGCGGCGCCCCGGTCTTCAAAGGCCGCGACGGCTGTTTCCGCGACCTGGCCAGCATCCACGGCACCTACCGCAAGGTCGAAGAGACCGTTCCGGCGGCAGAACTCATCGGCAATTTCCTCACGCGGATCGGCGTCGGCCAACGTGTCGAGGGCGTCCCGCCCTCGGATCGCGGGCAAGATGCCCGCGACACTACGACCGCCGAGGTTCTGTGGCTCCTGGACAGTCCGGTCTCCAACAGCGGCCGGCTCAAGACCCTCCTGGGCGACCTAGCCCGCCAGCATTCCTGGCCCTGGGAGATCCGCCTGACGATCGCCCCGACGCGGAACTCAGTTCACAGTTGGCAGTTGACAGTTCCCAGTCCCCAGCCCGCTGTCAACCGTCAACTGACAACTGTCAACTCCCCCCGTTGGTCGTCACCACCGACAGCGTCGTCCTCGACGCCTGTCAGAAATGGACCAACCTGGCCGCTGAGATCATCACCCGCAGACTGCCTCAAACCACACTGATCGATCTCGCCTGAATCCCCTCTTCCTCTCGCCAACATTTCAACCCACAGACTCCGCCGATTTCCCAGATTCTGAAATACGCACCTCCGCCGTCGCACCAACGATGGGATCTGTCTGCGGGCCTCTTGAGTCTGCATCAACGTCCAGCCTGTCCGGCGCGCCGTATCGCGTACGGACGAGGCTGTTGTTGGAGCCTCTCATGTCCTGTTGTTCTTTGAGCGATTGCAGTCATGGCAGGAGACTTGGCCGTTCTCTACGGTCGTCTTTCCTCCCTTCGACCACGGTTGTACGTGGTCGCAGTGCCAGTCGTCCCATGTGAGAGACGCACCGTCGCACTTCATCTTCAACTGACATACGCCTTTGTCTCTCCGGAAAATGGTGAGTTTCTGAACATGCGTGAACTCCCTCTGGTTGTCTTTTAGAGACAGGGCAGGAAAGCGTTCGAACAGGTGACGAAGCATGAATTCCCAACGCCCGCAACAGCATTACCATCGATCGGTTCTGTGTCCTTCGGGAGTTTGAAGACGCCGTCGAAATACTCCCACACGGCACGCAGTCTCTGCTGGCCATCCACAACGTCATATGTATCCGGCTTCGACCCCGTCTTGCGCCAGTAGACCCTAACGTTGCATAAACATGGACGGGTCAGACGTTGGCTGGGATTTGATTGAGGATCTGTAACAGGCGCGTTTTGATCCAAGTGTTGGCACTGATCGTGAGTGTCAGAAGGCCTTGCGGCCGACTGAGGCGGCC